>JADFYO010000064.1 GCA_015233015.1 Nitrospirota bacterium
GGACTATGAAAAATATAAGGACTTA
Source organism: Nitrospirota bacterium (assembly GCA_015233015.1). Classification (GTDB taxonomy): domain Bacteria; phylum Nitrospirota; class Thermodesulfovibrionia; order Thermodesulfovibrionales; family Magnetobacteriaceae; genus Magnetominusculus. The sequence continues at coordinate 26 of JADFYO010000064.1, forward strand.
CTTAAAAAGCACAGATTTTTGTCTTAAAAACTGGCTCCGCTATGGTACAATAATAGGGAATTATAATTGTCGTTGACGGGAAAAATAATTGTCGTTGAACAAGTGGCTGTAGGCCATAAGATATTGGAGGTAATCTATACACTCCTGACCAAAAAAGAACCTTACAACGATCCTATTATAGATTACGAAGCGTTGATGGCAAAACGAAATGCTCCACGCTGGATACGAATGTTAAATAAATATGGATATGTAAGGAAGAAGGCATAGTATCATCGCAAAAAAAACTGTCAAGAGACGGTAGGGGGAGGTGTGTGTCCTAGCTCCGTAAGATTTTCACGGTAAAGCAGGAATCCAGAAACATCTTTCCACTGTGGATGATATTCTTCATTAAGTTACATTATTAATTGACATTTCCATTTATTATTAAATTGATACATACTTTAAACAACTGGATTCCTGCTTTCGCAGGAATGACAGACTAAAGAATATGAAATACTTGACCGCATTTCGATATTGGGGAAAAGTCATAGGTCGAAATGCCAACACATTGACGGGCATATAGCTATGTGTTTTACATGTTTTGACTTTTTTGTATAAAAATAATTGTGACACAGTCTGTTGTCTGGAATCGTCCCTTAAAATGGTTGTTTTATGATGATTTTGCCTATTCTGAGATATAAGGACAGATTCCAGACAAGCCGGAATGACAACATGAGGACTGAATGACGGACTAAGAAAGGGACAGTCCAGAAATCATTGCAACTTCCAATGAAAATTTGTTTTATCCGTCAGAACAAATTTACCGTGAGGACTGCTAAACCCAGTTGATTTCGAAATAACAAATAAGGTAATATATGCTCAATGTTTCGGTGGAATAGAGTGATAATAAAACTGAACAAAATACAACCCTTTGGAGAACAGCAAGTGAAATATACTGAATTAGAGACTCAGAGTTCTACAGTAAAAGTTCCTTTTAGAGATCCTTCCTGTCCGAACATAGCAGTTTCTACACGATTTTCAAAACCCGTTGGACAGACAGATTTCGGACAGGCACATTATTTTTTTGATATGAAAGAATCTAAGCGTATCCGTATCAGCTTTGATCTCCCCAACGATATAACCAGACAAAACTCTATAATGGACACAGCGGCAGAGAATTTGCCGTTCCATTTTAAAGAAGAACTTTGGCATAGCTTCTGCATTGGCCCTCATACTATAACCCCCATTATGAAAAATCGTTTTTTAGTGGGGCAGATGGCATTTAACCGTTTTATCAAGTTGGATATCGAGAAAAAAACTGCCTTTATAGTTGACCCAGAGCTTGAGGATGGTTTCTTAAGTAGTACAAACTGTGTTCACCCTGTCACTGGCGATGTATGGTTTGCCTCATGGGATATTAAGGATACAATTTGCCGCATAAGCAATCCTGAGGAACCAGTTAGAGCGAAGATTTGGAGGTTTTCACCTTCCGAAGGGCGCACAGAAAAAATGTGGCAGGGGCAAGCGGGAGATTTTCTTCACCAATTAAATATAAGCAGCGATGGCCGTTATCTTGTTTTGTGTGAAATGGGATTGAGGCCAGTCTATACAATGCCTCATGGACTCGAAAAGAAAGAAGAGGAGTTAAAAATCTTCACGGACAAGGGTATTATTCCCTCTAAGATACTCGTTCTTGACCTTGAACACCTTAAAGATGAAGAGGGGTGGAGACTGACGCCGCCAGTTCCAACGCAGGCACACGTGGAATTCGATATTGCAAATCCGCACAGATTCTACGCTTCCTGCCACAATATGGTTTTTGATGGTGGGCCCATTGTGTTGTTTGGTCCAGGCTCAATTTATTGCTATGATATAAATCCAGACGACGGACCTATTGAAAGATGCCGCTACACCGATGATCATTTGTTTAGAGTGACCACTCACTATGTGTTTAAGCATCAGGACAAAATACTTCTCGGAGTCTCAAATTTCCCTAATAGTATTTATCTTTTCGATACTGACACGACGGAAATCTACAGGAGACTTTCTATGTTTGAAGGAGAAGCCATTGATTCTCTACCCTATTCCTGCAAGAAAGAAACAAAGTTCCCGTATAGCTTATGTGCATCTGATGATGGCAAGACACTTTATGTCATCGGCAGTGGTCAATTATCTCGCTTTGATGTGCAAACTGGACTTCCTACAGAGGAACCTTTTACGTTTTATAAAGAGGCAGAGGTTATGATGGGACACCTTACGGCATATTAATGATGAATCAGTTTAGAGTTCTGGACATATAGCATGGAAGTGGCCCCGCTTAATGCAGCTGCTAATCTGAACTGCATTAAGTGGGGCCGCAACCTTCATCCGGTGCGCTGTTACAGCAAGAAGCCAGAATTGTGGACCTATTTGCAGGTACCGCAGCCGCAGCCACTTTCGGGCGGGTTGGCCTTGTCTTTGTTTTTCAGGTACATGGTCGGCTCTCTGAACAGGGCGTACCTTAACCATCTGTGCGCGAACTTCATCAGCTCTTCTTCGTTTTCGCTTATTAACTGCAACTCCTCGTCTTCTAAATCAAATATCTGTAAGAACTTGCTATCATGCACAAACACCCTGAAGGCATCCACATCATATGCCCCCAATATGAACATGCTTATCGTCTTTTCATCCGGCACGACTGTCTTACTCAGCAGCTTTTTATTCAGGATTACCTCTATCCAATCGCTGTTCATCGCCTCATATTTTGCTATCCCTTCACTCTCGCGCCAATCCTTCACTACCCACTCTTTGTCCTCTTTAAATCCCTTGCAAAATTTCTCCTCTATCAGGAAATAAAAATCCTCGCCCTCGGTCATCGTCTTTTTTCCTATTGCAAACCCTAGTGGATAGTACCGGCAGGCAAGCGGCCTGTCCTCATATATCGAACAGCCGTCCTTTGTTACGAACTTACACTGCTTCCCCTCAGCCATTCGCAATTTAATAAACGGCAGCTTGCTCTTGTCTGTCACAACCATGTCCGTATATTCAACGAGAAACTCGCCGCTGGTCTTCCCAAATCGCCTCTTCATTCTTAATATATCATAAGGCGACAGGAATATCTCCAGTTCGCCGCAGCAGTTATTGAAACACGCTATCCCCTTGTGGCAGTTGAACTTAAATTTGCTCTCAGGCCCAAGCTCGCCCCTTCTTTCGGGGTCTTTATTTAATTTTTTGTAGATTTCTTTCACGCTGTCTCCGCACCACACTCTCCGATAGGGTTGATAGTATCAGCGCCCCAATCGTGTAAGATTGAGGCGCCGTATGATTGATTGTCCTTACATTACGTCCCGTTTTGCCATCTTAGCATATACAATCGCCGTCGTTCTATATACCATGTGCGCTAGTTTCGAATACGGCAGATACGCAATTATGTAAAACACAAATACCAGATGTATAAAATATACCGGATACGCAAGCTGCGCGCTATTGGCAAACCTTAACATCTCCGACAAAAGCCCCGTTACACAGACCAAAAACACTATCCCGGCAAATATCCAGTCAAATGACGACGACACGCTGTTCACTCCCTTGTCCTTCATCCGGTTGGAAAACAACATCAGCGACCCTATGAATAATACCAGGGCACTGGCATTGCCAAACAACTTAAAGGCAGCATAATACAGCATCACCGCCGCCTGAGAACCCAGTATCATCAGGATATTAGGGTCGTCTTTCAGGTACGGTGAGTCCCATTTCAGGACGTACAGATTAAAAACCGCCCAGTTTGTCGTTATGAACAGGCCAATGAAACCGAATAATACCAGCCTGTGCGTCCATGTCCTGTCTGCGTTGGCACCGCATTTCTGAAACTTCTTGTGTAAAAAGATCTCCTTCAGCGTCTCCAATAAATGTGGCAGCAGCATACTGTGCGCCATCAGTTTATACGGGTTTACATTGAGCTTTTTCCAAAATCTCATCACGCTTACAGAAAAAAGAAACACCACACACATCGCCGTCGTAACAAATATCGAATCGACAAGCTGTATCGGGAAAAATTTTCTGAAGATCACATCCCCTGCCGGTATGTTTAAGTGCCCTGTGGCATTTAGTACGGCAAGAAACAGCGCCACCGGTATCAACAGCGCTATTAAGAGCAGGCTCGTATTTCCCACAATCGTGCCCATAAACCGTGGGAAGGCGTTTTCAGCTATCACGGCCTTTCTCAATACCGACAGCACATCGCCCGGCCTTGCACCGCGTGGACAGTACTTCGAGCAGTCGTTACAGTTGTGACAAAGCCATATGTCCGGGTCTGCCGAAAGCTCATCCTTCAGACCCCACTGGGCCATTATCATCTCTTTTCTCGGAAACGGGTTGTCATTCGGAGTCAGCTCACAAACCGTAGAGCACGTCGCACACTGATAACACTGCTTCATAGTGTCGGCGCCGGAGTTCTTTAAGCCCCTGACAAAACCAATGTCAGGTGTGAACACAGTTCCATCACCCATTTGCATACCTCCCTTAGAATCCCTTGTATGGATTAGGCCCAAAGCCCTTTAGTTTTTCTGAAAACTCTTCCATTATCTTAGGAAGCATATCCCATTCGTTTATCGCAAGCTGTATCTGGTGCACACGCCCGGACTCAAGCATCAACCTGCCCAATGTCTCCTGGACCTTGCCAAGCCGCTCACTCGCCACCTGACTGCCCTTTACAAAGTGGCACTGGTAGTCATCGCCGTACTTGCAGCCCATCAGGATAACGCCATCTACACCCTTCGAAAGCGCGTCGCTTATCCACACAAGGTTCGTCCCGCCAAGACACCTCAGGGTTATAAACCTGTAGTTCGGATTTAAATGCACCCTGTTCAACCCGGCCATGTCTATCGCCGGATAGGCGTCGTTTTCACATATCAGGGCGATTATAAACGGCTCGTCACCCTCCGACGGCACTTCCATAGATTTCAGCATCTGCGATACCATATCCACACTGTAGTTGCTAAAGGAGATTATCCTCTGAGGACACGCCCCCATACAGGTTCCGCAGCGGCGGCAGCGATAGGGATGCTCTCTCGGCGTTCCCTTCTCGTCCTCATCGAGCACCCCGAAAGGACACTCAACCGTGCAGCGGCGGCACTGAGTACAACTCTCAAGCCTGAACTCGGGAAACGACATATCTCCCGCGCGTGGATGCACTGCCTTGCCCTGAGCAGTAAGCTCGATACACTGTATGGCCTTGAGCGCGGCGCCTCCGGCGTCAACAGACGACTGATACGAGTCCATCGGATGCCTCACCGCACCGGCGGCATATATGCCCGTCCTCCTCGTCTCATATGGGAAACATATGAAATGAGAATCTGGAAATCCATATTTTAAATGAGGTATTTCAGGCCCCTGCCTGTATTTCAGATTCATTATATGGGGTATCGGCATGAGTTCTTCTATCTCGCCGTCCTGCGTCTGCTTTTTTATCATATCGCCCACATATTCTTTTGTCAGGCTGTTGACGGCCTTTCCTTCGGGTATCATCGAGGAAATCATTCCAGTGGCCAGAACCACTACATCGACCCGTATCCTCATCTCTTTGCCGAGGAGCTGGTTATCGACTATGACAATAAGACTGCCATCGGCCTCCTCCTCTATGCCCTTTACTTCGCCTTTGGCGAGGAATATGCCTTCGTCGTTTTGCATCGCCTTGTAAAAGTTCTCATATACGCCAGTCGCACGCATATCCTTATAGATGATAAATGCGCCCGCGTCGGGATTGGCCTCTCTTACGTATTTGGCCTGCTTTAATGACACATTGCAGCAAACCGACGAACAGTACGGGACGTGATTTTCGTCTCTTTGCCCGGCACACTGGACAAACAGCACGTTCTTTGCCGTCTTACCGTCTGACGGCCTCGTTATCTTCCCCTTTGACGCGAGGTCTTCCATCTCGACGTTGGTTATAACATTCTTAAACCTGCCATAGCCGTATTGTACGAGATTATTTGCGTCGTAGGGCTTCCATCCGGTTGCGAGGATTACGGCACCTGCCTTGAAGGTTTCCTTAGCGCCCTTTTTATCTATTTCTACATCATACATCCCTGGCTCGCCCTCGATAGAGACTATTTGACTGTCCAGATGTACCGTGATGTTCTGGCTTGCGCTGACCGCCTGAACCTTCGTGTCGATTGCCGGGACAAGGAGTTTGTCATATGGCGCTTTGGATGGAAATGTCTTAAAACTCTTTTTTGACCAACCGCCAAGCGTAGCCGCTTTTTCCACCACTACCGACTTATAACCTGCCTTATCAAGCTCAATGGCTGCCGTTAGTCCCGTAACACCGCCGCCAATAATCAGCACTACACGCGTTACGTCCGTAGTCTTAGGAACCGGCGGTTCTGACTTATTGGCCCTTACAACACCCATGTTCAGATAGTCTTCAGCCATTGCCTGAGTTTTGGGGTCATTCGGTGGCTGCATCCACACAACATGCTCGCGCAGATTTACCCTCTCCGTGATATAAAGAAGCGGGTCGAAATCAAACACGTCTGTGTTGACACGCTGGCTGCATGCCGCTATGACTATTTTATTCACACCTTCGTTATTTATGTCGTCCTTTATAACTTGTACGCCATCCTTGCTGCACAGAAATGGATGCGTCTTGCATGTGCCCGTTTTGCCTCCAATCTTTTGGAGCGCTTCTATATTTACCGACTCACCTATACCACAGTCTGTACATATGTAAACACCTAATCCCATCGTTTACCTCCTCACCGCAGATTGAATGCCCTTCAAGGCAGCACTTGTGGCGTCCTGGAGTGACGTTGTAACGTCGTTTGGCCTTTTGGCAACTCCAGAGGCGTAAATGCCTGCCGCCTGTGCCTCGGCATCGACGAAACCGTTTTCGTCCAGTTTTACGTTTGTGCCGGCATTCGCCGTTTTTAAGGATGGCTCCATCCCGGTTGCCAACACAACCATATCAACTTTCTGCGTTACCTTTTTGCCGCCTACGATGTCTTCCACTGTTACGATGGGATCTAAAGTCTCGGCGTCTTCCTCTATTTTTGCCACTTTTCCTTTTATCATCTCAACATTTGCGTCGGCCTGAATCTTCTTTAGAAAGTCTTCGTACTTGCCCGGCGCTCTTAAATCTATATAGTATATAAAGGCCTTAGTGTCAGGGTCGCTCTCCCTGAGGTATGTAGCCTGTTTTAGGGATGCCATGCAGCAAACCGATGAGCAATGGGCCAGATGATTTTCGTCTCTGGAGCCGGCACACTGCACAAATGCTATCGTCTTTACCTGCTTATTGTCCGACGGCCTCAGGATTTTTCCCTTTGTCGGGCCATTAGGCGCTGCCATGCGTTCCATCATCATATTTGTTACCACATTTTTCACTTTACCAAAACCAAGATTATCCATTTTCGTTGCGTCATACGGACTCCAGCCCGTTGCATAGACTACGCTTGAAGCCTTTATCTCAACTGTCTCCGCCTTCATGTTCAGATCGATTGCATTATACTTGCAGACGGCTACGCATTTTGCACATGAAGTACCCAGACACACGCCTGAGTCGATTACAAGTTTCATCGGATAGGATAACTCATGGGGCAGATATACCGCCTTTGTCTTATCAAGACCAAAATTAAAACTATTGCTTCTTTCAACCGGACATACTTTTACGCATTCGCCACATGCCGTACATTTCGCATTTACAAATCTTGGATTTATCTTTATCTTAACGTTAAAATTCCCTTCGCTTCCCTGAACGCTTTCTACTTCAGCCGTCGTATAAACAGAAACTCGCGGATTCTGCTTTATCCTCTTAAAATTTATCTCTAACCCACAGTATGGCGGACATAACTTGGGGAAATACCGGTTTAACTGTGCTACCCTTCCACCCAAATACGGATTTTTCTCCACAATAACCGAACTATGCCCCGCTTCGGCCGCTTCTATCGCCGTGGTTATCCCGCTTATCCCACCTCCTATTACTACGATGCTCGAACCCTTTTCGTCTGACATAAATTCCTCCGCTCTTTTTTAAGCAATCGAATACGCACTCAAAAAAAGGTCAGAAGGGGGAACGCCGTCCCCCCTTCCTCCTGTGTACTTCGTCTTGCTATATTACCGACTAGTCGGGAATCAGCTGTACGTAGTCTCTCTTTGACATTTCCCATTGGCTGGTCTGGAGGTTGTACTTCGATATTGTGAAGCATCTCCAGTTCACGTCATCGACGAGGTTGAAGTCGCCCCTGTAGTAGTAGCCAGGGTATCTGGTGTCTTCCCTGAACAGGATATGCCTGGCGTGGGACTCACCAGTCCATATTCTGTGGTAGTTCTCCCAGCATCTCATCAGCTCGTGAAGGTCAGCAGCGCCCATTCTCAAAGCGTCTTCTTTCAGCAGCATCAGATGCTTTAAGCCTGCTTCAAGCAGCGTCTTACTGGTCATGTAGTAGGTTGATACGCCCGCCACATACTCGTCCATGATCTTCTGCAGTCTTGCCTGAAGCATCTTCGGCCTGATGTAGTAAGGGTTTGTGTTGGTATCTGTGCTGTAGTTCTTGTATTTCTCGTATATCTCGAACGGGAGATAGAGTTCTCCAATAAGCTCTTCAGTTGACTTTGCAACAGCTGGCTTGTAAGAGGCGTTATCGAGACAGAATGCGACCATTGCCTTAGCGGCTATTCTTCCTTCGGCGTGTGCGCCTGAGGAGAACTTGTGTCCAGATGCCCCAACGCCGTCACCGGCAGTGAAGAGACCCTTTACTGTAGTCATTCTGCTGTATCCCCATGACCATTCTTTCGGGGCGCCTAAATCGTCAGGACCACTTACCCATAAGCCCGCACAGCCTGCGTGTGAACCCAGGAGATACGGCTCGGTAGGCATAATCTCTGAAGGGGTCTTATCCGGCTCGATGTTGTTGCCGGCCCACACTCCGGCCTGTCCGATACACATATCGAGAAAGTCTTCCCATGCCTCGGCCTCAAGGTGTTTTATCTGCTTGGCGTCCATCGTCTTTCCGAGTTCGGCCATTGCCCAGTGGGTGTTCATGAGAATCGGGCCTTTGCCGGCCTTCATGTCGTTCATCATCATGTGGTTTCTGATTGCCGTGCCGAGCTTGTGCGGGTCGCTGCAATATTTGCCATATAATGCCTTTGTGCTCTCGAAGTGGGTTACGCAATAGTCTTCGCCGAGGGAGTTGGTTGCCTTTGCCTTAAAGAACAAAAACCACGCGCCAACCGGGCCGTAACCGTCTTTAAATCTTGCTGGTACGAACCTGTTTTCCATCAGAACAAGCTCTGCTCCAACCTGGGCCGCTAACGCATATGTAGTTCCGGCGTTCCATACCGGGTACCACGCCCTGCCCTGTCCTTCGCCAACTGAACGCGGCCTGAATACGTTAACCGCACCGCCGCATGCCAACAGCATACACTTTGCCTTAAACATATATGCCTTGTTCTCTCTTACGCTGAATCCTACCGCTGCCGCTACTCTGTTAGGCTCGTTTGAGTCGAGAAGGAGCTTTACGATAAATACTCTCTCGTAGAGGTTTATTGCCTGGCCGGTTGCCGCCCTGTTTACCTCAAGAGCCTTCTTCGCCGCTTCGGCTACGATGACCTTGTAAGACTCACCGTTTATCATTATCTGCCACTTACCGCTTCTTACTGGCTTGCCACCTTCGGAGAGCTTCTTCGCCGGCTGTGCACCGTCGAGGGTGTGGCCGTCTTCCGCCCTTTTCCATACAGGGAGGCCCCATTCTTCAAAGAGATGTACTGAATCATCTACGTGCCTGCCTACATCATACACGAGGTCTTCCCTGATTATGCCCATCAGATCGCCTCTTACCATCTTGACATAATCGGCAGGGTCGTTATCGCCCATATACGTGTTGATTGCGGAAAGACCCATTGCTACCGCGCCGCTTCTGTCGGTCGCTGCCTTATCCACCATCGTTACTTTTAATCCCTTGGGTGTTGCCCAACGCACTGCCTCATACGCCGCGCCGGTGTTAGCCATACCGCCGCCGATTAACAATATGTCGGTCTCGACCTCTATCATTTCAGGTCTTTGACAGTATGCAAATGTACATGTTTCTAATTCCATCGTGTTAGCCTCCTATAGTTTTATTTAAAGGTTTTTACCGTCGTCATGTTAAAAAATCCGGGCTTCTTTAAGTTAGCAAAGTCCGCCTCTGGCTTGCCTTTGTACGGGTCAACCGAACCTTCGGCCGTTGTTCTGATCGGGAATTTAAACCTTTTTAACGCGCCGCTTCTGAACTTAACCGTCCACATTATGGAATCCGAACCCCTCATAGGAATTACGTTGCCGCCAAGTGGAACGAAGTCCGCGTATCCTCTGACCTCTATCGCCTGCTGAGGGCAAATCTTTACACAGTTGTAGCACTCCCAGCACTGCTCGGTTTCCACGTTGTACGCCTTCATCCTGTCGCGGTCAAGCTTCATAAGATCGTTTGGGCAGATATACATACAGGCTGTCCTTTCCTGCCCTTTACAGCCGTCACACTTTTCTGTCATTACAAAACTCGGCATATAAATATACCTCCTTGCAAAATATTTTGGCTTAAAAAGCCAAGATTAACTTTATGTCTTTATCTGCTTCAGTGTCGTGCGCTGACGCCTTCACCTCCTTTTCTTCTTTCCTGTCAACGTTATAAAATAAAAAAAGGGGTAAACTTAACCCCCTTTTCTCAGCTATTTCGCGCTCTCTCCGGTTGAGTGCTTGTGCAGCTTTATCTCAACCTTTTCGGTCAGGCCGGCATAGTATTTCTGCAATATCGTCAATACCTCCGGACGGCTGAAATGGTCAGGTACCGGAGTATTCTCTGAAAGCATCTTCCTCAGGGCCGTTCCGCTAAGGTTAAGCCTGTCAGCCTTATCGTGAGGACATGTCCTGTTTGATGCCATGCCGTCGCACTTCATACAGTAAAACGTCATGTCTATCTTTAACGCCTTGGTCTCAAGGGCGTCCTTCGGTATCTCGTCAAATATGTGATGGGCATCGAATGGGCCGTAGTAATCGCCAACGCCTGCGTGGTCTCTTCCAACTATCAGATCACTGCAACCGTAGTTCTGCCTGAACAGGGCGTGTAACAACGCCTCTCTTGGTCCGGCATATCTCATGTCCAGAGGATAACCGGCCTGTACGCAGGTATCCTTGACAAAATAATACTTTATCAGCGTGTCGATACAGTTGCCTCTTACGTCTGCGGGGATGTCGCCGGGTTTGAGTTTACCAAGCAGAGAATGTATCATCAGTCCATCGCAAATTTCCAGCGATAGCTTTGCCAGGTACTCGTGAGAGCGGTGCATCGGGTTCCTTGTCTGAAACGCCGCAACTCTGGACCAACCCTTGTCCTCAAAGATCTTTCTGGTCTCTTTGGGCGTCAGATAAACACCGGCGAACTCCGTCGGGAACGACCCTTCGCTCAAAACCTTTACGGGGCCGGCCAGGTTTACGTCTCCCTGCGCCATGACCATCGCAACGCCGGGGTGCGCCTTGTCGTCGGTCTTATATACCTGCTTGCATTCGTGGGTCTTGTCTATCGCGTATTTTTCTTTTACTACCATCGTGCCCATTACTTCGCCGGTTGACTCATCGACAAGGGCTACCTCTTCATTATTCTTTAAGCTGTCGGCCTGCCCTTTGCTTGTGGACAGGGTTATAGGTATCGGCCAGAAAATCCCGTCGGCCATTTTATAGCTATCGCATACGCCTTTCCAGTCGTCATGCCCCATAAAACCTTCAAGCGGAGTAAAACCGCCTATTCCCAACATTATCAGGTCGCCAGTCTCTCTCGATGACATACGCACCTGTGTCAGGCCTTTTGCCTTTGCCTTTTCAGCCTCCATCTCCTTACCCTCAAGCTTCAGGGGCATTAACGTCTGCTTCTTACCGTGTGGTTTGACCAATGCCATTTCTTAACTCCTCCTTAGTTTTATTGCGTTTACCTTGTAACGCGTACTATTTTGCAAACATCCTGATTATTTTAAGATTGAACAAATCTTATTAAATATCTCATTTATGTCGCCAACGCCTTCCACCCTCTTTAAGATACCCTTCTTTGAGTAGTAGTCAATCAGCGGTTCTGTCTGGGCCTTATACACGTCAAGCCTCTTTTTTATCGTCGCCTCTTTGTCGTCGTCCCTTTGATAGAGTTCTGTGCCGCACTTGTCACAGACGCCCTCTTTTTTCGACGCAGAAAAATATATATTATACATCTGTCCGCAGTCCTTATTCCGGCATGTGCGCCTTCCGGTGAGCCTCTTTAGCAGCACATCAAAATCTACATCCACGCTGAGGGCTACCTCAAGCGGCATGTTCACCGAGGCCAGCACCCCGTCAAGCGTCTCGGCCTGAGCCGTATTTCTTGGAAAGCCGTCCAGAATAAATCCCTTCTTGCAATCGCCCTGCGATAGTCTCTCTTTTACCAGCCCGATAACAACGCTGTCAGGCACCAGCCCGCCGCTGTCCATAAACGCTTTTGCCTCTTTCCCAAGCTGCGTCTGGTCTGCAACGGCCTGTCTCAGGATGTCGCCCGTAGAAATCTGCGGAATCCCATACTTCTCTATCAGTTTCTTAGCCTGAGTACCCTTGCCGGCACCTGGCGCCCCTAGCAACACAATTTTCATACGTACCTCCACTATATAATAATAAAGAGTGTTTTAAACTAAGACCTTCACACTCACACAGCTTTCGACTCTCAAACCGCCGCTGCCCTAAGCAACCCATTCACCCACTTAACATCCGCCTTTCGCTTAACGACCACCTTTCGCAAGCCGCTGCCGTTTACCTGCATACACGGTTGACGCAGTAATACTATAAAAATCAATATCAGATTGTCAAGAAAAATATTGCAAAATAAATTTTGCCATAAAAAATATTGTAGCCGTTACCATAACGAATCGTCCTGAAATTCTCCCCGCTTCTCATACAGTACATCGTTCTTGAATTCCCCGACGTATCTTCTTCCATCTGGCCAGCTGTATGTCCCATGCCCGTTCATTTTATCGTTTCTGAATTCACCGGCGTACTTATGCCCGTCTGGCCAGCTGTATGTCCCGTGCCCATTCATTTTATCATTCTTAAATTCTCCGATGTACTTATGCCCGTCTGGCCAGACGTATGTACCCTGCCCGTTTCTTTTATCGTCCCTGAATTCCCCGACGTACCTCTTTCCATCAGGCCAGCTGTAGGTTCCCTGCCCATTCATTTTGTCATTTTTGAATTCACCGACATACTGCCTTCCATCAGGCCATGTATAGGTACCCTGCCCGCACTTCTTATCATTCTTAAATTCTCCGACATACTTTCTTCCATTTGGCCATGTGAAAGTCCCATGTCCGCTCTTTTTATTATCTTTATACTCACCTACGTAGTTCCTTCCGTCAGGCCAGGTGAAAGTCTTTTGTACGGATTTATTTTTTTCTTGTTTTTTGGTCACGGCGTCTTCTGTTACAGGTTCTTCTGTTATTGGTTTTTTTGTAACAGATTTTTCTGTTACTGGTTTTTCTTCTGCCTTTGCTTTTTTATCGTGGTCTCTCTTTTTAGGATATGAACTGACGCGGGCGATGTACTCATTGGCAGTATCCATCGGGGTTATCTCTGTTGACGATGGGATTATATCGACTTGGGGCGTTTTTGCAATAAAAAAATACCCTGGGATATTAGGGTTTACCCCATTTAGCGATATTGGATTATCAAACGCCCCTTCTCTCCAGTCAATGCCATTGGTACGTAATATATCCTGAGCAGGTTTGAAGCCAAGTTTGGCGGCCTTCCTGTAATTAGCTATCCCACTGTCATACTCTCCTTTGAGCTGGAAGGAAAGCCCCCGATAATAGTATGCGCCGGCTGCCTTAGGATTAATATCGATGGCCCCGGTGAAATCGGCGATAGCCTTGTCATGGTCCCCTTGTGCGGCATAGGCTGCGCCGCGGGCAATGTACATCTCAGAATTCTTGAGTAAGGAATCCTTCTCCCGCTCTATTACATCTCTTTCACGCTCTATCAGCGCAATTTTTTTCTCGATGCTCCTGACCAGCACATCTTCGATTACCAGAACAGCCTCGTCAATAGACACCTTAAAAAACTCTTTTCCATAATGATACCCGCTCAGCAATGAGTGGATGAGCTTGCCGTCCTCAACCACAAAATAGCTTTTCTTTTTATATACTACTTCATACGGCGTCGGCAGTCCTGTCTGGGCTGATAATTCCCTGCATCTTGCCTCAACGTTAACTCTCATGGTGAAACCTATTTTCAGCAGACCTTCCATTGATTTGTTTGAAAGGATATAAAGATAGCCTGACGTGTCTTTACCGGCAGAAATCTCGTAAATATTTTCTTTCCCGTCCATAATGAGCTAATTCTAACCTAAATCACGCAATAATTTCCACAGCCGCCGCTACCTAACAGTGCTGTTGTAAAATCCCCCCTCATAGATCTCCTTATATGCCGGCTCGCCAAGTATCTCTACGGGAGAGCGCCTGAGATTATTCTCTATTGCGGCAAGTGCCGTATTGTCATCTGTTGCTATAATACCGTTTTTAATCAGATATTGTGCCGCCATGTTGGCCATAAGAAAATGCGTCATAGGGTTCCAGTGTCCCTCGCAGCGATAGGAGAAATATGGGGGCGGCAGATTATGGGCGTCCCGGTAACGCCTGAAAAACGGTTCGGGATTATAAAAGATAATATTATTTCTTGCGGCAATCTCATGAAGCCTTCTGACGGGCAATTCGGGGTCAAACTCCTTTGGCGCCTCCACACCAAGGGCCTTTCGCAGTTCCAGCGCCGGATTTCTCACCATTCGTATATATTCCACAACCGGTATCACTATAAGTGTGGCATTGTCCTTTTCGGTTTCCTTTTTCAGCTCCGCGAGGAAATGTTCCGTAAGTGCCCATGCCTCCGGCCAATCGCCCTTTGGCGGCATATAAGAATAGTAATCCTCCGGCAGGACGTTTGTTTTCTCTCTCGCCCCGGGGTCAACCCTGTGCTGTAGGTACACTGTCTTTAAAAACAATGCGGTTTTGTAATACCTGTAGAGATAGTTAATAAGCGTTTTAAATTTCTTTTTGCCCTTTTTTTCGTCGATGACAACAGCGCCGTTTTCCATTCTCGCACACGAAAGCAGCGAGCCGTCTGCCATCAGCTTGCATGAGTTGCCGTTAACATCGTTAAATGTACAAAAGAACAAGATGACTACATTGGGCTTAAAACTCCTTACATCTCTGACGTACTGAAGGTATTCATGAATAGTGCCGTAACCGCTTACGCCGAAATTAAGTACATCGACAGCAAGCAGCCCTCTTAGGACGGCGGAAAAGTGGGCATCTTCGGCAGCCTGCCTGGCCTCGACAAAGGAATCCCCGAGAACGGCTATCCTGAACCGGCCTAACTTGTCCCATTCATAGCTCCTGTAGCCGGCAGAGTTCGTCTTTATTTTTGATATGTTATAACAGGCGTGGCTGGACGAGGTGTCCTGGTTTGGCTCGAGGGTCAGAATGTTTTTGTCCTCAGTGTAACGGTAATATATGTTATTGCCGTAGTCTGTGTACCAGCTTGGGAAGAGCCTCAGAAGAACCTCTGCAAGTACCGCCGTCAACAACACCACAAATACCGCGGCAAGCAGAACCAGACGAACCTTTTTCACGTTTAACTGCCCGTTAGAGGCTTAAGTAATGGTTTCTTACATATGCCTTTTCTGACATTCCCGGCAACTATGGTCATAATCATGGCAAATTGAGCAGGGTATCTCAACACGTAACCCTCGAGTATGGACACGAACATTTGCGTGTATTCGGTCAGCGTTGCCGTGTCAGTGGAAAGGTTCTCAGTAAATACCGGCCTTTCAAAGACGAGAGAGTGTGTGTCGTCTTTCTGCCTGATAATATATGCCGGAAGGACAGCCGCCCCCGTCTTAATGGCCAGTTTTAAGATACCACTTGAAAACCAGGCCGTTGTCCCGAGGAATTGGCAGTCAACCCATTGATCCCCAGCCCTTCCATCGAGGGCCATTGCGACAAGTTCATTATTCTTTAACGCGTTGAATACCGGCCTCAGGCCGTTTTCACTCAATATAAATTTCACCGGCAGTCTGGTGTTTTCACTTTGGCGCGCCCGTAAGATCATTCTTTGAATCTTACTATTGTATGGCGACGGCCCGGCTATCTGGCTTACCTGATAACCCTTAAAGGCAAGGGCGGGCAATATCATAAAGAATGAACCAAAGTGCGATAACAGGATTATCGTCCCCTTCCCTCTGGCAACACTCTCGTTTAGGTTGTCAGTCCCCTCGTATGTTATTATCCGTTCAATCTGCTCCTTCGAAAATGTCCCCAAGAGGAGTTCTTCCATACGTCTCTTTAAATCACAGACGATGGTCTCCTTAGACAGCCTGTCTAATTCCTCGGGCTTGTCCGGCACGATATAGAGGAGCTGTTCCTTTATATTTTCCCTCAATTCCTTAAAGAAGGCACTCACGACATAGGCTAAAACCCTCGTTATCCCGTATGATAACCTCAAAGGCAGGCGCTTTACCACCGCCCTCAGGGGAAACCAGAAAAACCACATTCCTATGTCAAACAGGTATTCTTTTAATCTCATACTCTCAGACGTGCGCCCTCTGTCCCCTTAGCCTGTTTACAATGCGGAACGCGGCCCTGCCCGCGGGCTTTATAAGCTCGTCGGCTAAAAAGGCCAAAATATCGAAGGCCAGGGTTGCGTACCACAGCCTTTTAGGTACGTAGAAGAGTTTTAATAAATCCTCTTCCTTCTCTGGCAGCATATCAAGTCCCTCTGTGATAATACCCTCTTTTAACGCCGTATCGTAAACCGCGGTATGAGGCTCAATTCGTATCCAGCCCAGCCCCACCGAGGCCCTGGCAAATATGGCCAGCGGTATTTTAAAATATAAATAGATAGTCCTCAGCACTGCCCTCATGTCCATTCCTGGATATGCACAGAAAAAATTATACGTAGCGACAACACCCCTGGTCTTACGCATAACCTCTATACTGTTTTTGACCTCCTTATAGGTGATTCCCTTTTGAAGATATTTTAAGCCCTCATCTGTCACGGCATCAGGAGAGAACCCAACATGCACGCAGCCGGCCTCCCTCATCAGATGCAGAAAATCCACGGTCAGCATCTTTGGGGTCAACCACGCACCCCATTTTATTTGCAGCTTTCTGCGTAGCATCTCGTTACAGATTTCCCTTGCGTGCCTCTCAGGCAGATTAAACACGCTATCCACAAAGACAAAGCTCTTAAGGCCGTAGTTCACAATCATATGCTCTATTTCATCGACAACTTCGATGGGGTTGCGAAGTCTTATGTTGTCGTTATTCAAAAAAGGGTAGCTGCAGTACGTGCACTTAAACACACAGCCGCGCTTGCTCTGTACGCCTAAGATATTATAATAGTCCCCGATGTACTCCTTCATGTCAATCACCTGGGGGTCCCTGCGTGGCATGGGAATTTTACTGAAATCAGGAGTAGGTCTTGTGCCGGAATATTGCGCTTCAGAGGCGTTTTCGCTGCCTTTCCGGCGGTAGAAAATGCCTTTAACAGTCTGAGGGTTATCCAGATTATCGAGGAGTTCGACAATTGAGGAATCCCCTTCCAGAAATACGCCATAATCGATTTCGGGATGCCTGTTCATTATCTCCATCGCATAAAGGGAAAACCCCGAACCCCCAACTATTATCTTTGCCTGTGGGCAGGTCTCCTTAATGACATTTATTGTAGGTCTCACAGTCTTATACTGTATATGCGGGTCGCGCCTTTGGGTCGTATCGAGGTTTCTTATCGACAATCCCACTATGTCGGGATTGAATCTTGTTATCTCTTTTCTTAATTCCTCTAAAGAGTTAGGATATTGAAAACTATTCGGATTGAATATCCTGACGTTGTGCGCCTTTAAGGCGGCAGCGATATACGAAAGCCCTATCGGATAAAGCGGTATATGGTATGCCCTTACTCCTTCGTCTTGCTGAACCAAAAGTACATTCATTAGCAGTCCTCTACACCGTTGATTCTATGATTTATCGTCATTGTGTGTCAACCCCTTTTTCTTTAATGTCCCGCCAAAGTAGAAATGTCCTATTGGGTTAATAATCATAGCTCATATCCAGTTGATATGACAAGGCATTATTATAGTGGACGCGGACTCATCGGCGGCACCAATTGAATCGGGGTAAGTTCAGTACGGGGTCTGTGTTTAGCCTCTGAAAACTCAATGGCGGGCATTCTGTACGTTCTGGCGGTCTATTCTTTTTCCTGTCAGCCGATCTTGAGTCGAAATATGCCGGAGTTGCTATTTCCCCTCAAAAAAATAGACAGAATCCTAATTGTCTAATTTTATGGTATCTGTCCATAAAATATCCATTTTTTCTGTACAGATACCAAAAGATTGAAATATGTATCTTCCTTGAGATACAATAGAGTATGTCAAAAAGCGCCACGATAAGAGCAAGAACAGAACAGGGGTTAAAAACCGAAGTGGAAACCATATTTCATGAGTTAGGCATATCTGCTACAGAGGCTATCAACTTGTTTTACGAGCAAGTTAAGCTGCATAACGGCTTGCCATTTAGAGTAGAAATCCCCAACAAAGTCACCTTGCAAACCTTTAAAAATACCGATGCGGGGAAAGGCCTTGTCAAATGCAAGGATGCTGACGACTTCTTTAACAAATTAGGCATATAGGTGCTCATCCCTGCTTACACAAAGCGATTCAAAAGGGACCTTGACCTGATATTAAAAAGAGGTAAAGACAAAGGAAAAGTAAGCGTCTAAATAACCACACCCATAGATTTCACGTCAAGGGCATCTCTGTCGACATATTGCGGCAGCAGGCATTTGTAATCGTCTTCATTGTTGGCATATGGCAGCCGTTCAAAGATATAACGTAAATATTTATAAGGTTCCAACCCGTTTACCTTGGCTGTTTCTATCAGGCTGTACAGGGTGGCACTGGCCTCGGCACCGCGTGGATGGCCGGAGAATAGCCAGTTTTTACGACCTACTACAAATGGCCTGATTGCATTTTCAGCAACGTTGTTGTCAGGTCTTAAACGGCCGTCTTCTATGTACCGCTCAAGTTTAGACCATTGGTTCAGCTTATATCTTATCGCTGTACCTAATAATCCCTTCGGTGGCGTTGCCCTCTCTCGTTCTGTCAACCATAATCGAAATTCCTCAAGCAGAGGCTTTGCCTCATCCTGCCGTATTCTGTACAGTTCAGCCTCCGAAAGCCCCAGTTCGTTTGCCTTTTTCTCAATACCATACAGTCGGCCTATATATTCCATTGCTACTTCCCCGCTGCCTCGCCTTCTCTTATTTTTCGGCTGTGCCTCTATCGCCTCCACAAACTTACGCCGCGCATGTGCCCAACAGCCAACATGTACTATCCCTGCTATTGATTCAAGAAAATCATATCCTGCGTATCCATCAGTCTGCACATACCCATTATATCCTGACAGAAAACTCCGGGCCACATCCCCCGCTCGTGTCCTGTGATACTGGTAGATTAACGCCGGTTTTTCAGGTGCACCTCCCCGAAATATCCACATGTAGGACTTCGTTTTGTCAGACCGCCCAGGCTCTTTCATCACCTGTACCGTTGTCTCATCTATATTGATTACAGGCCCAGACCTTATCTCTCCTATCAGCAGTTTTATCAGGAGCATACACTTCTGCGCCACCTGTATCGCCCAGTTCGCCATCGTGGCCCGGCTTAGTTCCACTCCTATTCTCTGATATATCTTTTCCTGCCGGTATAGCGGCAGTGCATCTACAAACTTTGACGTCAATATATATGCCAGCAGCCCTGGTGTGGCTATCCCCTGCGGGATTATCTGCGGCGGTAACTCCGCCGTCTTTACCACCGCCCCTTCAACACCATCACAGCTCTTGCAGGCGTACTTATATCTTATGTGCCGTATTACCTGCATCTTTGCCGGTACTATATCCAGCTTCTCCGAGACCTCTTCCCCTATGCGGCTGAGTTGGCTTCCACAGGCACATATCTTTTCCTCTTCTTTTATATCATGGATTTCCTCAATGCGTGGAAGGTCTTCCGGCAATGGCCTACGCCCTCCTCGTTTGCGTTTGTGCGCGGGGACATTGACCTCTTTCGGTTGCTGCGGCTCTGCCTCTATCTCATCGAATAATTGTAGTTGCTCTTCTGATGCTTCAGACGATTTTTCACTCTTTCGGCCAAACAGTTTCGCCTTCAGCAGACGTACCTGTTCCTCAAGTATATGAACATGAACCTGCTGTTCGTCAGGTAGGTCAGGGTTCTCACGAACCCTTTCCCCCTTAAGAACCGAACATGCGAATTTCTCAGCATTCGGCTCAAGCCTATTAAATGTCTGATTTAAAGACACGGCTGCACACTTTCATTAAG
>JADFYO010000065.1 GCA_015233015.1 Nitrospirota bacterium
AGGTTTTTTAGGGCGTTAGGGCTAATATAATCCCCTCGCAAAGGGAAATAAACTCTGAACCCCCTCACAAAAATCCCCCACAAACCTGAAACTGAGACCGCGGCTCAATTTGATGGTGGATTTAGGTGTATATCATCATTTGTAAATTACCCTGTATATATGTTACACTGGTAGGTTATGACAGGGTGGTATGTGCTCACAGATGTGTAAATAACGGCATGGGTGTTTAGCAGGGGTGTTTATCTGTATCAGTGCTTAGAGCCAGAATTAAAATGAAGCAAGATGATTAAAAGAATAGATGATTAAAAGAATAATGGATATTGCCGGAAGTTTTCTGCTGCTTGTCATGTTGGCACCGTGGATGTTGATTATTGCGGTGTTGATCGTTATAGACTCAGACGGCGGGGTGTTTTTTCCGCAGCGGCGCTGCGGGAAAGATGGTGTGGATTTTATAATGTATAAGTTTCGTACGATGGTAAAAAACGCAGACGAAATTAAAGAGGAGCTCGTCAATGAAGTTGAAGGCCCGGTGTTCAAGGTGAAAGATGACCCCAGAATAACACGCGCAGGCAGATTCTTGCGAAAATGGAGCATCGACGAATTGCCTCAGTTATTCAACGTCCTCAGGGGCGATATGTCGCTCGTTGGGCCGCGTCCTTTAGAAGAGAGCGAGATGGTTGGCGACGATAATTGGAAGTCTGCCAGGCTCAGTATTAAACCCGGATTAACCGGCCTCTGGCAGGTAATGGGCAGAGATACCTGTAAATTCATCGATTGGGTAAATTATGATATTAAATATGTCGAAAACCAATCGCTGTTCCTTGACTTTAAGATATTATTTTTAACCATCGGGGCAGTTCTCGGGAGAAAGGGTTCTTGCTGAACGAATATAAGTCCATAGACGAGGCACTTAGTCATAACTGGATTGATAATCCCGGAAAGACATTTATCGTTTATAAGGAGGAGACGCTTACCTACGGCGCTGTCATGCAGCTCGTAAACGGTTTGGCACGGTTCCTCAGTGCCTCCGGCGTAAAGAAAGATGACAAGGTCTGCCTGGTCCTGCCGCGCGTGCCTGAGCTTATCATTGCCTTTTTAGCCTCAGTGCGCATTGGAGCGCTCCCAGTTCCCGTTAACTTCACTCTTGGGAAAACTGAAGCCGCATCTTTTATACGGTCGGCAAAACCGGCGGTAACTGTCATTCACCAAAAACTATTGAGCAGCGTTGACCTCGAAATCCTCGCGGCAGCCTGTAAGACAACGATAATAACTGGTAAGGCAGGTAAAGAAATACGCGCCGCGGGAGGTTTGAGATCCTTCATACCCTGGGACAGCGCCTGCCGCCCGTCCAATATCGTAACGCATGCTGAGGCGCAGCCTCTGGCATATCTAAACTACACAACCGGCTCCACATCCTCTCCCAAAGGCGCCCTGACAACCCATGAAAACATATATGCCAATACGGCCGCTGCCGTCAATGCCATGGGATTTACGGCTGACGACGTGCACATGTGCATGTTCTCGTCCTTTGCCCATCCGCATGAGCTGTTTGCCCGCGCCCTTTACACCGGTGCGTCTATTGCCCTGCTCGAGGAAATAAACCCAAAGACGATGGCCGCCACTATACGCTCGGCGAAGGTTACAGCCCTGATGGGCATTGCCCCGCTCTTTGATATGCTTTCCTCGCACGCCAAAACAACTAAGTTAGAGACCCTGAGAGTCGCCGAAAGCGGCGGGATGTACACAAGGCCGGATGTATCGAATAATTTTCATAATACCTTCGGCATTCCAATCCTGTCCGTTTGGGGAAGCACCGAGACCACAGGCATTGCCATAGCCAACACACCTTCATCCTACCGGATGGACGGCTCGATGGGGCGTGTCTGCCCATATTACGAAGTAAAAGTAGTAAACGAAGACGGCACAGAGGCCGGAACAGGCCAAACCGGAGAACTGCTCTTTAAGGGGCGCGGCGTAATTTCAGGTTACATCGAAGACAATGAGTTTTTGCTCTCCGACGGTTGGTACCACAGCGGAGACCTCGGCTGGAGAGATAAAGACGGCTTTTTCTACTTTACAGACAGAAAAAGCGGTCTCCTGAAGGTTGCCGGCCTCAAGGTGTATCCAATGCAGGTAGAGCTTGCCTTGCTCAGTCATCCCGCGATAAAAGAAGCCGCGGTCATCGGTATCGAAGACAAACTAAGAGGAGACATTCCCGCCGCATTTGTCGTGTTGAACGAAAAAATGCCGGTATCCGAGGACGAAATCCTGCGCTATTGCAATAAAAACATGGCTCATTATATGATACCTAAAAGAATGAAGATTATGGACGAACTCCCTAAAATAGGAAGCGGAAAGGTAGATAAAAAAACATTGAAGCAATTATCGGGGAAACTTCTGTCAAAGGCTGACCTGAGATGAAGGCGTTTGTTGCCGATGCACAGTGGGAGCCAAAAAAAGGCTATACGCCGACTGTCAGGGAAATAGCAAGGAAAAGGGCATCTATTGGAAGCAGCGTATGGCGCAATCCCACATTTGAACTAAAGGATATCCCAACACCAAACATTTGTGACAGCGACGAACTGCTTATCGCTGTGAAAAGATGCGGCATCTGCGGCTCAGACAGCCACTTATATGAAACCACCCCTGACGGCTACATCCAGTTCTCCGGGCCGGTCAGCCTGCCGCAGGTAATAGGCCATGAGTACTCAGGGGTCGTTGTCAAAACAGGCGGCAAAGTTAGGAATTTTAAAGAAGGCGACATAGTAGCCGTTGAAAGCATTCACTGGTGCGGCTCATGCACGCCATGCAGAAGCGGGGCATTTAACCAGTGCGAAAATGTCGAGCTTATAGGGATAACAGCCCCTGGGGCGCTTGCCGAGTTCATCACTGCTAAGGAACGGCACTGCTGGAGCATAAACAGTCTGAGACGTATGTATTCCGAAGAGGAATGCTTTGACCTCGGCGCGCTGATAGAACCTGTGGGTTGCGCCTATAACGGGATTTTTATCGGAGGCGGCGGGATTAAACCCGGTGCGGCGGTAGCTGTATTCGGGGCTGGACCAATTGGGCTTGCCGCGGTGGCGCTTTCAAGGCTTGCAGGGGCAAATCTGACAATAGCATTCGATATACATAATAAACGGCTTGATATAGCCAAAGACCTTGGCGCGGATTACGTATTTAACGTTAACAGCTTAGAAAAAACCGGTATCCTGCCCAGAGAAAAGATATTGGAGCTTACAGACGGCTACGGCGCCGAGATGCAAATCGAAGCGGCAGGAGCGGCGCGCCGCACGGTGCCAGAGATGGAGAACTCCCTTGCCGTAAACGGCAAGTTAATCTATCTTGGCCGGTCGGCGGCCTCCGCAGAGGTCATGCTCGACATCCTGGTCTCCGGCGCTAACAGCATTATCGGCGCAAGGGGTCACTCCGGCTACGGTATATATAATAATATTATAAGGCTGCTTTCAACCGGCAGACTTCAGATTAAAAACATGATTACCTCATACTATGATTTCAACGAAACGCTCACAGCGCTCAAGAAATCTGTTGAAAGACAGGACGGCAAGTGCATGATACGATTGGGATAACCCCTTAAATGCCCCCGGATTTCGATGGAATAACAAACATACTGGCAATAAAACTGCGCCACATAGGCGATGTCCTCCTGTCTTCCCCTGTTTACAGGGCATTGAGGGCGGCTTTCCACAGCGGGCGGGTCAGTGCCCTTGTAAACTCCGGCTCAGAAGAGACCCTGACAGGCAATCCAAACATCGACGAGGTGCTGGTATTTAACAGGCGGTTAAAGGCATTGCCGGTTTTTAAGAAATACCTGGGCGAGTTAAGAAATCTCAGGACTATAAGACAACGCGGCTTTGACATGACCATAGATATGACCGGCGGTGACCGCGGCGCAATAATATCGTATCTAAGCGGTGCACGCATAAGGATTGCAAAGGACTCAGGCAAGACAAGCCGCTGGGGCAAGAACTATCTGTATTCAAACCTCGCAGCCCTCAACGGGCACACCCATGTGGTCATGCAAAATATGGAACTGCTGCAAAGATTTTCAATAAACCCGGCGGGCTATGCGGTAGAGATGCACATACCGGACGAAGTTTACGGCGTGGTCAACCGGCTCCTGAAAGGCCGCGGCATTATGGCGTCAGACAATTACGTCCATGTTCATCCCACATCGAGATGGTTTTTCAAGTGCTGGCGGGATGACTGCATGGCAGAGGTTATCGGCTGGCTGCTAAAAAAGGGGCTAAAGGTAGTGTTGACCACATCTCCAGATGAAAAGGAGATATCAAAGGCCAGGGATATCTTGTCGCTGGTGAAAGAAACCAGCAAGGGCGGGCTTATCACCCTAATGGGTGAGACAAGCATAAAGGCACTTGGGGCAATTGACAAGGGAGCGGCGATGTTTTTCGGGGTGGACTCTGCCCCGATGCACATAGCGGCGGCGATGAACACGCCCGTCACTGCCCTGTTTGGACCATCCGGGGCGTTTAACTGGGGACCGTGGGACAATGAAAAGACCATAAGCGAACCCTATGCAAGAAGAAACGGGGTTCAGACATCAGGAATTCATGCCGTTATCCAGCGCGACTGGGACTGCGTCCCCTGCGGTGGGGATGGTTGTAACGGGACAAAAAAAAGCAAATGCCTCGAGGACATAAGCGCTGAAGAAGTAAAAAGGCTGATTGAAAAAAGACTGCCATAACAGCATCCTACGGTAATAAAATAACAGGTATATCGTATTTCTTATATATCATATTCAATGCGCCTCGGCCCAGTTCAGGCCGGTGCCGATGTCAACCTTTAACGCAACATTGAGTGTAACTGCCGACTCCATCTCGTGTCTCAGCAGCGCCTTGACCGCCTCAAGCTCTTCCAGCGGTACCTCAAACAGCAGCTCGTCGTGAATCTGAAGTATCATCTTTGTCCTAAGTCCGCCGTGTTTAAGTGCCTCATGGACCTTGAGCATCGAGGACTTGATAATATCTGCCGCCGAACCCTGTATCGGTGTGTTTATGGCGAGGCGCTCGGCCTGCTGCCTGATATTTTTATTGGCGTTTTTGAGGCCGTCTATCGGGCGCCTTCGCCCCATTATGGTCTGTGCATACCCTATGGTTGTAGTTTCCTCTATCGTCGCCTCAATGTATCGCCTGACGCCGTCATGCCGCTGGAAAAATCTCTCTATATATAACTTGGTCTGCGCCTGAGGGATCTTCAGCTGCCCCGCAAGGCCAAAGGCGGACATGCCGTATATGATGCCGAAGTTTATGGCCTTAGCGGCACGCCTCATATCGCCGGTGACAACGCCGTCTGCCCCGGCCAGCACCTCCCGCGCCGTTTCAGTGTGAATATCCGCCCCGTTTTTAAATGCCTCGATAAACCCCTCGTCGCCGCTCAAATGTGCCAGCACACGAAGCTCTATCTGCGAATAGTCGGCCGAGACCAGATAGTGCCCCTCGCGCGCAATGAATGCCCGTCTGAATGCCTCGCCCAGGGCGCCGCGTACAGGGATGTTCTGAAGGTTTGGGTTGCTGCTTGAAAGCCTTCCCGTTGATGTGCCGGCCTGATTGAATGTCGTATGTAGGCGGCCAGTTGCCGGATTAACATAAGTGGGCAGGGCGTCGGCGTATGTGTTTTTAAGTTTTGCAAGCGTACGGTACTGCAAAATTTCCGCGGGCAGCGGATGATGGTCTGCCATCGCCTCAAGCACATCTACGTCTGTGGAAAACCCCGTCTTGGTCTTTTTTCCAGAGGCAAGCCTGAGTTTATCGAACAATATCTCCGAAAGCTGCTTAGGCGAGTTGATATTAAACTCCTCACCGGCAAGAAAATAGATACGCTTCTCAAGCGCAGAAATCTGTGTCCCCAGCTCGTCTGACAAATCTTTCAGCTGACCAGTGTCTATCCTGATGCCATGTTGTTCCATCTCCGCCAAAACATAAATAAGCGGCGCCTCAACCTTTTCATATAACGCTGCAAGCGGTGTGCCCTCCATCTTTTTTGACATCACGGCCTTCAGCCTGAGGGCGGTGACTGCCTCCTCCACTAAAAACTGCGGCTCTGCAAATAAGTCATGTGCCTTATTTTCGCCTTTGATTTTATATGAAAGATACTCGAGGGCAAGCGCCTTAAGGCTGTAGTCCTGACGGTTAGGGTTAATCAGATTTTCGGCCACCATCGTGTCATACAAAAAGCCGCTGAAGCTTAGAGAGTGCCGGTGAAAAACATGAATATCATGCTTGATATTGTGCCCGATTTTCGCGATAGCCGTATCTGCAACAATGGCTGCAGCAAGCTGCGGATTATCTATGTAGTAACCCTTGCCGACATTTATCGATAAAGCCGCGGCACATGGCTTATCGCCCTCTGCCGCGGCCTTGATGGAGACATCGCCAGTCACGGTACCAAAAGTCTTGTTAAATTCACCTGATTCGGTGATAACCTCCGTGTCAAAGGGCGGCGGGGCGTTGTCATCGGGGATGTATTTTAGTAATGATGAGAATCCATATTTAATAAATAACGCCTTAAGCTCCTCGTAGTGCGGCTCTTTGACTGTGAGTTGCAAAAGCGGCACGTCAAGCGGCACTTCAACACTGACCGCAGACAGCTCGCGGCTCAGACGTATGGCCGTGATGTTCTCTTCTATCATCTTTCGCAGCCTTGCGTTTGAGATCTTATCGCTGTTTGCGATAAGGTCTTCTACCGTGTCGAAATCTTTGAGCAGCTCAGCGGCGGTCTTTTGTCCTATGCCTCTGACGCCGGGTATATTGTCAATCTGGTCGCCCGTCAGCGCCATAAGTTCGGGAACCTTAGACGGCTGTACACGAAGGCGGCTGACCACATAATCTGTATCAAGAACTACGTTTTTAACGGGGTCATAGATCTTAATATCAGGGCTGACGCACTGAAGCAGGTCCTTATCGCCGGTAACGATATATACCGTGTTAAGCGGGGAGGCATAGCGCTTTGCCAACACTGCCATTATGTCGTCGGACTCATAGCCGGGCAGGGCGATAACCGCGATGTTCATGGCATGAAGCACGGCCTTAATCGGCTCTATCTGCATAATAAAATCATCTGGCGGGGCCGAGCGGTTGGCCTTATAGTCTGTGTAAAGTTTGTGCCTGTGAGTAGGCTCAGGGGAGTCGAGCACTACGGCGAGGGCGTCCGGGGACTTGTCTTTGATTAACTTATACATCATGGCGGTAAAGCCGTATATGGCGTTTGTGGGAAACCCCTCAGAGTTTTTAAGCTCCGCAATGGCGTGATATGCCCGGTAAATATAGGCAGTACCGTCAATCAGATATGTACATGTGTGTTTTTCCATAAGCCTTTAGCTGGAGTACAGAAGCCGCCAACGAGCGGCAGCTTAAATTCAATAGACAAAACGTGTGCGTGATTACTGGGTGAAGGGGGATTATCCCCCTTCGTCTTTAATCCTTCGGCTATGTTAATTAACACGTACTGCATGAGCTTTTGTGGCAGCCGCCGCAGTCGCCACCGCTGTGGACGTGTTTTTCAGTACCGCTCACTCCAAACAGAGACATCTTCTTATTTACGTCTTTCGAGCCGCATTTCTCGCACTGCACTACCGTATTTTTATTGACTATCTGCTCGAAATCGCAATCACACTTATTACACCTATATTCAAAAATTGGCATAAATAAAATCCTCCGGTTCAGGTTAGTTTCATTGCCTCTCTGATATGCACCATCGTCTTTTCTGCCTCTGCGGCGGCGCGCTTGTTCCCCTCGTTTAAGATGTCATCAAGCATCGATGGATTGTTAATCAATTCTTTACGTTTGCTCCATAGCGGCTCAAGTTCTTTGAGAATATTCTTAATAAGTATTAGTTTACAGTCAATACAGCCTATCCCTGCGGTTTTACAGCCAGCCGCAACATGTTCTATCTCTTCGGCAGACGAAAATATCTTATGCAGCGCATAAACCGGGCATAGTTCCGGGTCGCCCTTATCGGTCTTTCGCTTTCTTGCCGGGTCGGTCATCATTGTCCTGATCTTCTTGTCGATTATATCAGGTGTATCGCTTAGATATACGGCGTTGTCATAGCTCTTTGACATCTTCCTGCCGTCAAGACCGGCGACTTTTGGCGATTCGGTAAGAAGTGCCTCAGGCTCGATAAGTATCCCCTTTCCATATAGAAATTCAAAACGCCTCGCTATCTCACGCGTAAGCTCAAGATGAGGGACCTGGTCAACTCCAACGGGTACGTGTTTGGCCCTATAGACTAATATATCGGCGGCCTGAAGCACGGGATAACCAAGAAACCCGTACGTGTTTAAATCCTTGTCCTTTATCTCGGTCTGTTTTTCTTTATATGTCGGCACACGCTCAAGCCACCCAAGCGGCGTTATCATGCTTAACAGGAGATGTAATTCGGCGTGCTGCTTCACCGCCGATTGCAGGAATATCGTGCATTTCGCCGGGTCAAGCCCTGCGGCGATGAAATTAATGAGCATATCGCGCTTGTAATCGGCTATCGGCGCAGGGGCCGCGTAATTGCTCGTCAGTGCGTGCCAATCTACCACACAATAAAAGCATTCATAGACGTCCTGAAGGCGCACCCAGTTTTTAAGCGCTCCGGCGAAATTTCCCAGATGCAGGTAACCGCTTGGCTGCATCCCGCTTAACACTCGTTCTTTCATATATCACTCCTCACATGAAACCCCCAAACGGTATAATAAACAGGCTTATCAGAAACTTGATAAATACCTGTATGGGGTATATTATTATCTTTGCCAGGCCGGTCATCCACAATATAAGGACGATGAAAATCCCGTAAGGCTCAATCCTGCTATACATATACGCCTGCCTGGGAGGCAGCAGACTTACGGCAATCCTGCCCCCATCGAGAGGCGGAATGGGAATGAGATTAAAGGCCGCTATGAAGATATTAAAAAACACCCCGTACTGGAGCATTTGCAGCACCGGAGGGATAATCCTTGACGAAACCAAATCGGATTCCTCCATAACACGCGGCAACACCTTATTAAGCATAAGGAGAATAAACAGGCTCACAATCGCGAGAATAATATTCATAACCGGTCCGGCGGCAGAAACGAGGGCGGAGTCCCTTCTTGGATTTCTTAGATTCCGGTAATCCACGGGGACGGGCTTAGCGGAGCCGAAGATAAACGTCCCGTTTGAGATGACAAACAGCACTATGGGCATTACTATCGTGTTTACCGGGTCTATGTGCGCCAGAGGGTTAAATGAAAGCCTGCCCATAGAGCGGGCAGTCGGGTCGCCGAGCTTGTCGGCAACCCACCCATGCGCCACTTCATGAAATGTTATCGCAAATAGAATCGGAATTGCCGCAACTGTCAAACTCCTCAGTATGTTGACTATATCCAATGGTCAGATTTCACTTAATATCTTGTCTATTATCGTCCTTGCGGCAACGATCGGGTCTATAATGACGCTGTCCATGTCCTTTGCCTCTCTCTTGTTGGAAAGGAATGTTATCCTGTCTTGCATCCTTTCTCTGAGATATGACAGGTAGCGCTTATCTCTCGATGGTTTATACTTCTTGTCAAAGTCGGCGCCGAAGAGTTCCTTGCCGTTTTTGGGGATCATAAGTCCCTGAAAGGCCTTCCATCCCTTCCATTCGATAGTGCCGCGAATGAGTTCGGTCATTATCTTAAGTGAAAGGACTTTGGGAATATCGGTAAGTTCGTCCGGCGTGCCAAAGGCGTGTGTATTCATAATGTAGCACTCCGTGCCGGACAGAAAGAGCTTGTTAAACTGCTGGCAGTCCCACATCAAAGGATGCACTCTGAAGGGATTGGCGAAGGGTTCTATAACCAGCCTGCCAAGCTCCCTGGGATCAACATTTTCCACACCCTTTGCCCTCATTGTGCTGAGAGAGGCCCCCATGGAGACTTTAAGCCATGGGTTTTCTATCCTGCATATGGGAGGCAGCGAGGGGTCCTTTTGCAGCCAAATAACCTTCCCCGGTTTTTCGCAGTAATCGGTATGTTTAAACATGTCGCGGGTCTTGATGCAGCGGCCGTTTCTGTTGCGTATGTCCTCACAGACGAGCTTTACCTGACCGTCAGGGAGTCTTGTAACTCCTACGTTTTGGGCTGTATAGAAATATTTGATTATCGGGTCCTCGTACGCGACCGCGTCTGTCTTGTCAAACAGGCTTGGTTCAATTGGGACTGAGAAATTGCTGTTTAAGTCTATGAGAAACGCGTCGTCGTGGATGACGGTTACCTGCTCGTCCGCGGTTAATGTGCCTTCGTGGTCGGGGCTGTTGGTGATGGAGGACTTGCCGCTGCCTGAGAGACCAAAGACCGCAACCGGCAGGTTATTGCCGACTTTTTTGATACCGCCGTGGCAGGCGACCATGTTCTGCCTCACGCCGATTGCCCATGCAAGGGTAAGTGTGCCTTTTTTACGCTCGCCAAAATATCGCAGTCCCAGAATGGCGATGCAGTTTTGCATCTCATCGACGATTATCAGCCCATCGGGGAAATCAGAATGCGACCAGTCCGAGTCTGCCATGACCATGATGTCCTGCTCATCGAGTTTGCGCGATTTCGCATATGTATCTGTCCAGGGGGACATCCACGGGGCGAAGTTAAATGCCCAATCCAGCATGTTCTTGGCGTCTGAGCGTGGGCTTACAAGCTGTGCCCTCAGCATGAAATCAGGATGCACGCCTACGATGCCTTCCATCAGAAAGGTCTCTTTTTTGTTAAATTGATAGACGGCCTCACGCAGAATTGTCATGTATTTATCTTTTTCTGCGCCCATCTCCCTCACGAGACGTCTGGCCTTTGCCGTTCTTCCAACGATAGAGCCGTCGTTTGAGACAAGCACCTTTGCGTCTGAGGGAAGCCCATAGGCCTCCGGTTTATACATCGGCTCTGTGGTGACAATCACTTCCGGCTGCTTCACTGAATACTCGTAGAGTTCCCTCATGTTGGTCTTTTTTACAGAATTCGCGTACATTGCGCTTTCAATTATTGCCCGCCATTGAGACCCGGGTACCTTATGAACACTTGACATAGTTTTATGCTCCTATCAATTAAGAATTTAATAAAAGACAACTCAGCATTGGGAAAAGAAAAACGCTTTATTATATATTTTCGGTCATTTCCCATATGCCGCATGGACATACGCCGGCACAAAACCCGCACCCTATGCAGAGCGAGGCATCGACTACATACTCATAACCTATATCGTCAGCGGTTTCCTTCCGGCTTATTGCCCCGTAGGCGCAGATGACCTCACACATGTGGCAGTCCCTGCAAACGGCACAGGACATACACCGGTGAGCCTCGTTCTGCGGTGTGAACGATGTATCGTTGCATCTCTCATAGTAGGCGTCTTTGACCTTCGCGTAATTAATTTGCATCTTTGGAGCGGGACGGTTGTATGAACGCCCCGAAAGCAGGGCATGGGCAGCGTCAGCCGCCTTTTTACCGTGGCCGATAGCATGTGTGACCAGCCCAAGGCTCGTCGCGTCGCCAATGGCAAATACCTTAGGGTCTGATGTATGCCCGGCCTCATCTGATTTTATCCAGCCGTTTTTGTCCGTATGCACCGTCTGCGGCAGGAAGTCAGTAATGGGCATGTCCCCTATGGACACGATAACCTCGTCGGCCTCGAAAATGCTGCCGTCGGTGAAGTATATCTTTCTTTCGCTTTTAACAAATTTCGCGGTAAACTTGGGCCAGACGATCTTAGTGCCAAGCGTCCTTGCAATCTCAAGCTCCTTGCCTGAGGCCGCCGGTTCCTGGACATCGATAGCCGTTACGATTTGGGCACCGGCGTGGAAGGCCTGTGCCGCGGCGTCCATACCAACATTGCCGGCGCCTATGATTACGACATGCTTATTTTTAAAGTCGGGCCGCTGGCCGGTGTTAACTGCGCGCAGGAAGTCATACGCGTTTATAGTGTCTTCTACGCCGGGTATATTCAGTTTTCTGGCCTTATGTGCCCCGCAGGCGACGATTACCGCGTCGTTAGAGGCGTATATCTTATCAAATTGGGCAGCATCAACCTTGGATGTTAAATGTACATTGACGCCGATTGATTTAAACCTTTCAAGTTCATACGTGAGGACTTCCTGAGGAAGCCTTTCTCTGGGGATACATAGCTCAAGTTTGCCGCCGAGTTTCTCCTCCGCTTCGTAGAGTTCGACCTCGTGACCCTTCAGGGCAAGCTGCCACGCCGCTGAAAGCCCGCCAGGGCCGCCGCCTATTACTGCGGCCTTCCTGCCGGTCTTGGGGGCAGGTTTCGGGGCTTCTGTCTTTAGACTTGCACTACCCAGACCTTTGATATTCAGCGGCCTGTCCAGATGTGAGCGCGTACAGGCGGACATGCAGAGGTTTGGGCATATCTCACCGCAGACGGAAGCCGGAAGCGGCGAATACTGCAAGATAAGTTCGAGTGCTTCCTGAGTTTTTTCGGCTCTGAGAAGTGCGGCGCGCCGCTGCGTCGGAATATCGCTTGGACATGCGGCCTGACATGGAGGGGCGTATTTAGCGTTTCTCCACTCTGGCCGGAATCTCCTGTCCTGCCCTGTTGTAATATATGGAAGCGGGGTCAGGGGATGGGTTACGTATTCGGCAAATATGCCGCCCTTTCCAACGCCCTTATTCTCGTTGGCTGTATTTTCCCATATGTCTTTACGAAAATCTGCCATCGTCTTTTTAACCGTGCTGCGTTTGGCGCGTTCCTGCGCGGTATATGGCAGGAGTTTTCTCCATGCCTCGCGCGACGATGAGAGTTCCTTATAGTGTGTATCATATCTTTCGATGGCCCTGAGGTATGTTTCTAAGTTGTCGGTGAGCCATTTCCAGTCTTGGTCTGACAATTCAAGGAGCCTGACGTCGCCCTGGCTGTATGACGAATCAATCCTGCCCCTATAATACACCACGCCGCCAACCATCCCCACACATGGCCGGTAGCCGAGTATGTTTTCGGGATTCCGTGGATTTACGCCGCAGACGACGGCTATGCCCCCCGCCTTGAATTCGGCAAAAGTATCCCCAACGTCTCTAAGATACCATGATTCGGGGGGATTGAATTTTGGATTATGCTTGGTCATTGTATCGCAGCGCGCGCCGCCGCCGCCCTGGACATATAGTTTTCCCTGGGCTGCCGCATTGTGGGCGCCGTTAGTGACGTCCCCCAGGATGGTGATATTCGCCCCGCAGTTCAGCCAGCCCACATCGTCTGAGGCGCTGCCCTTAAGTAGTATCTCTGTGCCGAACATCCCTATGCTGCCAAGGCGCTGCCCCGCCTGTCCTTCCACTATTACCGATACGCTATGCCCTTGCGGCCAAATGCGCCCGCCAATGCCGTGCTGCCCGTCGGCCAGTACTAGTACACGCCCTGCACCGCCTCGTACGGCCTGTTGTATTTCTTCCTCCATGAGCCTCGAAGGTACCCTGCTGCCGTTGATGTTCCCTTTTATTTCAATTTCTGTCTTGGGGTCTACCATAGTAGTCTTTTATTCCTCTCTTTCAGATTAGCATACGTAACTGATGTTCAGCCTTTCAGCGATTGCCGGGTCGTCGGCGCTTATTGCGTCGGACATTCCAATGGGAAGCTCTGTGCTCCTTCCCAGAGGGGCAAATATCTTCTTTAATTCTGTATCGAGGGCCTTATAGACCTCTACCACACGCATCGCCACCTTATCGGGGTCAAGCCTCCGGTAGAGTTTCGGGTCCTGTGTTGTGATACCGCGGGGGCAGCGTCCAAGGTTACAGACGTTGCAGCGGTTGTTCTCATCGCCAAGGCACCCTGCCGCGGCCTGCATGATATATTTTCCTATAGACACGGCAGATGCGCCCAGCATTATCAGGGCCGCCGCGTTAGCCGCCAGGTTGCCCTTTTTACCTACGCCGCCGGCAGCTATCAGTGGAAGTTCGTTTTGCTTTCCCTGTTTTACCAAATCAAGATAACAGTCTCTAAGGTTTGAGGCAATCGGGTGCCCCATCTTGTCCATCGAGACATTATATGCCGCCCCTGTGCCGCCATCCTCGCCGTCTATCGACAGCCCAGCGGCAAATGGGTTTCTTACGAGATTATTCAGCACGGCCTTCGCTGTGCGCGTCCCCGAAATCTTAGGATAGACGGGTACTCTGAAGCCCCATGCCATCGACATCGATTGAATCATCTTGGCAACGGCCTCTTCAATTGAATACTTTGTCTGATGCGTCGGAGGCGATGGTAAATCCACGCCCTGAGGCACGCCGCGTATCTCCGATATGAGTTTTAGTACCTTATGTGCCATCAGCAGGCCGCCGTCGCCGGGCTTTGCCCCCTGACCATATTTTATCTCTATCGCGCACGGGTCTTCGACCATGTGCGGAATTGCCCTGATCATCTCATCCCATCCGAAGTACCCTGAGGCAATCTGCGGTATGAAATATTTTACGAACCGCGACTTAAAGAGACTTAACGGCATCCCGCCCTCGCCGGAACACATCACAACCGGCATCCCTTCGACTTCGTTTAAATATGTAATGCCCATAGCAAGCCCCTCCCACATCGTTGGGGAAAGCGCCCCTACGGACATGCTTCCTATCATAACGGGGTAGATTTCCCTGACCGGAGGGATGAACTTTCCAGCTGTGGCGTCTAACTCCCCGCTGCCGTTTACAAACTTAACGGGCAGGTCTTCGGCCGGCAGAATTCTGCCCAGATACGTGCGAATGCGAAACTCATGCCTGCCCGCGTCAAGGGCCGGGTCTGTGAGCATCGATATCCTTGTGAACTTGAGCCTGTCAAGCGTTGAGACAAGAGGGTCGTTTCTCCTGCCGCCTCTGGTGTAAGCGCCGCCGCCGGCATTTTTATTAATAAGAAATTTATTGTTCGGATTTAATTCCGGCTCTATGGCCTCATTGGGACAGACGAGAGTACATGTGGCGCATCCAGTGCAGTAATTGGCGATATTTGTAGATTGCTTTATAACTGTGACGACCTGTCTTTCCACCTGCGGGGTTGGGTTTGCTCCCGAGGAGCTTACCACCCGCTTTGCCACTACAGTTGGAGCAATGGAAAACATCGGGCAGACAGCGGTACACCTGCCGCAGCGTTTGCACCTGTCGTCGCGCCACCTGATAATGTATGGAAATTCCTTTAAGGTCAGTTCATGGTTGTTGTCCAACCTTGCAGCTGGTTCCATACCTTTACCTCCTCTGCCCCTGCCGGGACTATAACCATATCGTATCTCATAGGGAATATATCCTTAGATGCGTCTCTATCGGGAACCGCCCTGTTAAGGCCGCACTCCTCTGAGACGAGGGAAATCTTGCCTTTTACGCCGCCGACAACGCCGGGCCTGAGCTTTTTTGAGTCCTGAACCATAAAACATGTCCCGTCCGGCGTAAAACCGATGACACAGTTCGGACCGTCTATACACAAGGGTCTCAGGGATTTCTTTAAATGCCCTGCGAACTCTTTGTCTGAACGTTTCTCTATCTCTGTGGGCTTAAGCGGCGTTATAATATCCTTATAATAGTTAAGCGGGTAGTGCAGGCCGTTTACAGTGTAATGAAGAATGTGAGTGAAGACCTCGCTGTCGCTGTTATATCCTATGTAGCCCGGGAATCCCCTGCCTGACAGAAATTCTCTTATGGGGACAAAGGCCGTGTTCTCTCCGTTTGTCATCGAACCAAAGCCCTGGATAAAGAAGGGATGGCAGGCGTAGAGATTTATCGCATAGTTGGTGTTTTGCCTGCCCTGGGCAAATATTATCTTGGCCTTCAGGGGTGAGTTCTCAAGTCCGAAAAACTCACAAAGCTCAAGCGGGTCGCCCACCTCTTTGAGCGTAATCACATCGGGATAAAAAGAGAATACGATAATAGACTCATCCGCCTCGCCCATCTTTCTCAGAGCAACGCGCGTCTTTAAAAGCAGCGCCTCTTTTTCATCCTGGCTTAGTTCCTTAGCCGCCTTAGGATATTCGTAGAATCGGGCGAAATAATTATCGCGCGCGGTTATCCCCCTGACGGGTTTAATCTTAGGCGTCCACATGTGGACGGCTTTAAAACCAGCCGCCTTCATATAATTATCCAGCGCGGCAACCCCATCGTTGGAGCATATGCCGGAGAGTACCGGCACATTTTTGAGAGACTCAAACTCACCACCGAGGTCCTTCAGTATAAGACCCATGCCTGAGCCGTCATGTCCCTCTTTCATTGTCTCGAGCGTCAGGATATTCTCAACAGGTGAGAAATAGTCCTTTGCGGTTATAGCACTTAAACGGCACATTTATTCAACCCCTTCACTCAACATCATGAATTTAGCTCTGTTTCCTGCCATAATCATAAATTATTGACAGTTTTTGCCTCGTTTTCCAACTCCGGCATCTATAATCAGCCACAAGTTCGGTACTATATCACAAATATTAAAATATGTCAAATATATGTTGAGGACTGTCGCAACGGCAACTTAAAAGTTGATCTTGAGAATAGTATTATTGGGTCAGCCCACAGCGGTATGTGGCATCTGCCCTGTCATGGCGAAGGCACGGCGGTGCTATCAAACTAACAAGATACTATTTTGTCTCATGTTCTGCCTCTTTTTTTAGGCGTCCTCTCTTTAGATGACAACGCCTCAAAATCAGCTATTTTATTTTTCCATTCCAATTCTTTTTTATAATCAGTGGGCTGAGGTAATCCGCAATGAGGACACGTAACCGCTCTATCGCTTATTTTATGCTTACATTCGGGACAATCAAATAATGCCATATACACCCTGCCTCATATCAGTTTATCCAAAAGTGCTCCAACAAGCGGAACAGTATTCTTCAACGTAAAAAACAGATGCGCATATAAAACGAAACCCAAGAGCCACTCTATATAGATGAGAACAAAGAGGCTCGTTGACCTGACCTCCATATCCTTATACCCAACCTTAAAGAGGAGCACCAGGCTCAATAAAAACGCGGCAGGGAAGCGTTCTTTAATCAGAACTTCAAAATTATCGTACTTTTCTTTAAATGCATCAATAAAATTTCCGTCCTTGTTGCCGTTACCGTGCGAAGTATTTCCATTACCCTCATCGCCTTGATTGTCATCCTTTTTGATCTGTGAGTTGTCGTCGCCCTCTAATATAGTTTTTGCCGCTTCTAGCGCACTTACCTCCTTCTCTTTCTTCATTATCTGTTCAATAATGGATGCCTTACAATCTTTCTTCTTATATTTCCTCTTATATACCATTGTATAAACAAGTAACGAAAGAAGAAATGCCGTTGATATTAGTCTGAGAGTTATTGCCGTTTGTGATATAATAAATAACGACGCTGTTGCTATTAATGTTGCAACGAACATAAATTTGATAATCTCATAAAGTAAGTCGAAGTGGTTCTTAAAGTCATCATGGTGAGATGTCTTTGGATCATGCCAGGATCTGAATAGCGGAAACTTCACTATAACAGGAAACTGGAAAAGCCTAAGCGAAAACTTATCATTATCGGTAATAGGGCCAACCTCCGACGTTTGTTGTATTCGACGTAGTGCGTCACATCTATCCGCAGCGTACGCTGCACATCCCTCCATGTGCGTGCCACATGTGCGCATATGCTTCGTTCTGTCATATATCTCGCATTGAATATTGCATCTTTCTTGTTCGCGCATGTAAGCAGCTGTGAAGGAGATGAGAATGATCAGGGAAAATAATATCAGACGTCCTAAATCTCTTCCGTATCGCGACGGAACTCCGAAGAATATCATTCTAAATATTGGTCGAACTTTATTCGTGTGAAAAATGTTTTCTACCGCTGTTGCATTTTTTCTGCCATCATCGGGAGTGGTGTTATCGGCAAGATCCTCCCGATGTTTGCTAACGTACATATAATATACAGCCTTATTAGCGTCACCTTCCTGTCCGATTGACCTGAAAGCTGCTTCAAATTTCTTTAGCGATGACGAAATAGGTTCAGTATTTTCAGGATAAGTATAATTGTCGTTTCTGTTATCTGCCGGTCTGTCATCTGGCAGGTATGGGGTTGGATCAACATAACTTCGAAGAACAGAATTATTATCAGATACCCATTCTTCAATTGGCGGCAATCGGTCATAGCTGAGTTTTATTTTATTTATATTTAAATAAGAAAACATATAATTCTTTTTCTCTTTTTTTATATCAGGCGTGCAGGTACCCTCAATATAGCAATTAGTTGCATAGGTGACTATCTTAGTTATCGCATTGTCCGGGAAATAAATTTTAAAATAATTAGAATAAGTCTCATTCACTACTGTCATAGCAATAATAAATATATCGTGATATAGATCTTGTATCGAATCGGCAAACCGTGTTATTATAGTTCCGTTTGGCTTTTTTCCGCCAAATAATGTATCACTGAAATCGACTTCCTTCTCAAAGGAGACATTGCCAAAGTAAACCCCTACCTTAAATACCGTTCTTATAAAACTGGCTGTGCTCTCAAACTTAGCTGATTTAAAAAAGGTTATGGTCGTATTGTCGATTTTGTCAAGCCGCTTTTTCTCGCCATCAGAAATATTTTTAGCACACGGCTGTAAGTCCCCTATAAATGGACCTTGGCTTGGTTGGTATGGATTTTGGGGCGACTGTTTTTTGTTCTCAAAAAAACTCTCCTTTGGGAAAACACCGAAACAGGTATCGGTGAAATCTGCATCTTTAGTGAAAATTACATTGCCAAAGTAGGCCGACGCGATAATTGAGTCTCTTAAATCAAAATGGTCATGGAAAATTAGTGGGCCGTACCCTACGGTTGGTTTTTTACTGTCCATATATAGTCGTCTTACTATCATATTATGAAAATCTGCGTACTTATTAAATATCGCAGATTCTAATATCAGCGTCTCGTTGAATATCGTATTCTGAAAATATGCTATATTATTAAAAACAGCCATGTTAAAATATGTATATTTATGAAATCTACTGTATGTAAATGATGCTAAATCTCGAAACGTTGAGCTGTAAAAAGAAGCAATATCGCGGAATGACGCCTTAGAAAAGGCTGACTTGCCATTAAACGATGCATTAGTAAAACAGGCAGGACCATGAGAAATAATTCCAGTAAAGACCGCATTGTCTTTAAAAACGGCTCCATTAAAATTAACATTGCAATAATTGCCAAGCTGATAATTACCATAATTAGTACTAAATGAGACATTATTATAATTAGCCGCGCCGTTAAATATTGCCTTATTGAAAATTGCGTTATTGCTAAAGGCGGCATTAGGAAAATTAACTTCATTATAAAAAATTGTATTAGAGAAATTTACTTCTCGGCAAAAGAATACATTAAGGGTATTTATCGAAGGCTCAGCTCTTTGACTAGGTTCAAACTCAGAATTAGTTATGGATATTTCTGCGTTGATCACGTAAATACCTATTCCACTATATGCTTTATTATCGGGATAATTATAGTAAGATCGCCTTGGATTTATTTTCTCTAACCACTCACTGACATGTTCCTTATTTAATCTAATTCCACCACAATGTTCTTGTATGGCATTGTAATCAGTACTATTATCGCCTGATAATGCGACTCTGCTAATTACATTACCGTTATCATTACGGATATCATTACGAAGTTTATCGAAACGGGGCGTGCCGAATGTAAGCGTACCCTTAATGGTCGAATTGTTGATATTAATAGTTAACCTGTCCCCTGATAATCTGACGTCACCTCGATTGTTATCTATTCCTTTATACTCATTGTACGTTGAATCAATTTTGCTTTTGCTATTAATATCCGTCCGTAGAATCTTCTTCCAAATGTACTCATTAATATCTTCTGCTTTTATTGTGCGATTATCGACAGTCGTTCCATTATCGAAAAAGTCAGCCAGCTCTTTTTCATATATCTTGTCACGTGTATCATATTTAAGATACCTGTCTTCCCCGAAAGAGGCCCCGGATGACACTATTAGCAGCACTATCGACAGCAGTATATTCTTTAGTAATCTCACCATAGCTCTTTTTATAACAATAGTTTTTCCATCTCATTAATCATAGCCCCCGATGAGTCAGATACAGTCACCCCTGCTGGAAAGCGCATCGGTAGCTTAACCGCAGCGTTGACGCCTTCACCGCCGTACTCGACCATTATTATGTCTAACGAGCAAAACATAGGCAAGTTTAACACCGGCATGTAAATAATGTCAAACAAAATGTCAAGAAATCAGCAATTCTCGGTGAAGACAAAAGAGGTACTGGTTATACGTATAGTGTATTAATAAGTTACGAGATGTGGAGTTAAGAAGAGCGTAAGTGCGGAATTTTCTCTTTGAGAGTGTCAATTTTACAT
>JADFYO010000066.1 GCA_015233015.1 Nitrospirota bacterium
CTCTGTAAGCTCTTTATTCTTATCAGTTATTTGCTCCATTCCCTTCATTTGTATAGTTATACAATCTATATTTGCTTTTGTCAACAACTTTTTTTGTATGTGTCATTTTTTATGCGTGAACGGTTACTAATTTTCGCTTGTATTTCTTAAAGACGAGTGCTTTATATTTCTTATGCGTCTTTTCGAAAAGATCCCATGCTTTACCATATAGGTTTTCTATTTCTTCATATTTCAAGCCCTTAACTCGTTTAAATAAAATGGGGTCTGTATCAGTTGATCCATATCTATCATTGAGCACAAGCCACGTCTCATCATATGAAAAAAGAACATCTGCATCAATCTCATAAGAGCGGAGCAATTCACCCTTAGAGGGGTTTTTTGACGAGTAAAGCCATATTTCCAAGTCGCCTTTTTTCACATCAACAATATGTCTAACGATTATATTTCCTTCTGGTGATGTGTACTCTTTCAAAAGAATATTTTGGGGTGTGTTATTATCTCCATAACATTGATTTGAAGCTGATGTGTGCAATAACCCTAAGATAGTAATCATTACACATAGATAAAATACATTAACAGTTCTTTTCATATCGCAAATCCCTCCTTAATAAATATATAACTCCCTGCCCTTAGCCGTGCCGTTTGGGTGGAATGTGTCGCGGTTGAAAACGCTGTTAAAGTCGAGGGTCATTTTGCCTGTGGTTACGTCGTAAATGCAATACCACGGTTCAAGTCTAACCGGAATTTCGTCATGGTGGCCATATATTTCAATCAATACCGATTTAGAGTCGCTTGACCAGAGGACGGCCTCCGCATAACTATGGTCATTAAAGGGTATTAAATTACGCTTGTATTTCTTAAAGACATGTGCTTTATATTTCTTATGCGTCTTTTCGAAAAGTTCCCATGCTTTATCATATAAGTTTTCTATTTCTTCATATTTCAAGCCCTCAACTTCCCTGAATAAAATTGCATCCTTGCCGCTGCTTCCGTACATATTGTTTAGTACAAGCCACTTCTCATCATGTGAAAATAGAATTCTTGCATAAATATCATAAGAATATAGAAACACTTTCTTAGATGGATTATTTGCAGAATATAGCCATACCTCTGATTTCATAATGTCACTTTTATCATCGCTGAAATGCTTAACTATTATATCTCCTAGAGGAGACTTATATTCCTCATGCAGATATTTCATGGGTGTGTTATTATCTCCATAACATTGCTTTGAGGATGATGTGTGCAATAATCCTAAGATAGTAATCATTACACATAGATAAAATATATTAACATTTTTTTCATATCGCAATTCCATCCTTAGTTAATAGATAACTCCCTTCCCTTAGCCGTGCCGTTTGGGTGGAATGTGTCGCGGTTGAATACGCGGTTGAAGTCGAGGGTCATCTTTCCTGTGGTTACGTCGTATATGCAATACCACGGTTCAAGTCTCTCTGGAGTTTCGTCATGGTGGCCGTAGATTTCAATCAATACAGATTTCGAATCACTTGACCAGCGTACAGCCTTCGCATAGCTGTGACCATACAGTGGTATTGTATTTCGCTTGTACCTCTTAAAGACGTGTACTTTATATTTCTTATGCGTCTTTTCGAAAAGTTCCCACGCAAAATAAGTCAGTAGTTTTACTTCTTCATATTGTAATCCCTTAACTTTTTTAAATAAGATTGCATCAGTTTTGTCGCTTCCGTAGTTATGATTGAGCACAAGCCACTTCTCATCATATGAAAATTGAACATCTGCATCAATCTCATAAGAGCAAAGAAATTCACCCTTAGAGGGGTTCTTTGCCGAATAAAGCCATATATCACCGGAATTGTCTTTAGGATGCCCTCCTAAGTGTCGAACGATTATATTTCCTTCTGGTGATGTGTATTCTTTTTTCAAATATTTTTTGGGTTTTATATCTTCCCCGTAACATTGCTTTGAGACTGACAAATGCAACAACCCGCAGATAGTAATCATTACACATAAATAAAGCACATTAACAGTTTTTTTCATATCGCAGTTCCTTCCTTCTCCATTATACCATAGTTTATAATCTTTAGTATATAAAAAACCTGCAGCCCCGTAAAAGTAGCGCTGCAGGTTTCATTTAAAACGCTATGCTATTTCTTGTCGGGTTTCTTCACATTTTCAGCCCTCCACTTTTTTATCCTCCCTGCCATATCCTCTTTAACTCTCGCTGCTTCC
The DNA here is from genome assembly GCA_015233015.1 of Nitrospirota bacterium. Lineage (GTDB taxonomy): Bacteria > Nitrospirota > Thermodesulfovibrionia > Thermodesulfovibrionales > Magnetobacteriaceae > Magnetominusculus. Next base: position 2,212 of record JADFYO010000066.1, read on the forward strand.
TCCATCGTCTCGCAGGTTTTCATCATGATTGGTTCCCTTCCACATCCAGATTTACCACAGAATTGATCGAGAGAACCCTTTTGGTCTATAGAACCTTTGTGAAAATCTACGATATTAGTAGGACTTGGGTAATTTTGATACACACCGTTAGTATCTTTATATGCGTCGTACATACCCGTGTTATTTACACGGCGGATTTCTATGTTGCCATTATCCTTGCCCAAGTCTCCCACAACAACAAAATTGTCTCTTACAATGGGGGGTGTATTATATGAGAAGATTCTACTGATAGCAACGGCGCTGGGGTCTTTCCCATAAGGCTCGCCTGTTGACACCGTCTCGTTGTCACCTGCGTGATACTCAGATGCCTGGCCTGTCCAATAACCATTGCCTTGATATTTTGCTACATCTTTGTCAGGGAACGTACGGTTATGTTCGGCAAGTATTTCCCTCGATAACCTGAACATTTCTATACTGCGTTTTGCAACGTCCCCATGGAAATTGTTAGGAATGGCAAATTGATCTCCATGAAATACTTGACGCCTTTTACCAGCCTTCTTCACCGCGCCCTTCTTTGGTGCGGCCACATTGTTTTTCGCTTGAAGTTCGACATGATCCTCGGGATAGCACCCATCCATCAGACCGCTCGGCAACTGTCTGAAATTGTCTTTGCCCATCTCCTTCCTCCTTATACATGTTTTATTATATCATGCTAATAGCATGACGTATTTATTATAATAATACAAATAGAATTATTTGTCAAGGGTTTTTTTAGATGAGGGATAGTAAAAGACCAGCAAAGGGTCAGGTCTTAAAGATAAAAGATAAAGATACAGGGATAAAGATACAGGGACACATCCATATTAAAAGCATCAAGGAAAATAGGCCGGAGGGTCTGTTAACTAAACTGTGACACGGGGTGGGCCTGTTAACAGACCCAAGTCCAATAGTGGCTTATGCCGCCAGAGCCATTGGTATAGTAACACTGAACGTGGTGCCCTGCCCTACTGTGCTTTCGCATGTGATTGTGCCTTTGAATGTTTGGGTTATCAGATTGTAAAGTATGTGAAGGCCTAGGCCCGTCCCGCCTCCGGCGCGGTTCGTTGTGAAAAATGGGTTGAATATCTTGCCTAAATTCTCCTCCGGTATCCCCTTGCCGTTGTCGCTGAATTTTATTAACAGAGAATCGCCGGTTTTTATTGCCTCTATCGTTATTATCCCCCTGTCACCTGCGTTGAAGGCGTGCATGAGCGAGTTTATTACAAAATTCGTTACTATCTGCGCCATCGCCCCAGGGTAACTATTTATTTCCAAATCCTCCGGGCACTCAATCCTGACCTCACACGCAGACTGTTTTAACCTAGGTCTGAGACTCGTTATCACCTTCTCTATGTAATCCCGGACATTGAATACCCGCATCTCATGCGACGTCTGATCAGCTGAGACCATCTTAAAACTCTTCACCAGCTCGCTGGTTCGCTCCAGATTCGTTAGTATTAAATCGCTCGACTTCGTGGCGTGTATGAAATAATTGAATAGCTCGTCCTTCTTCGCGGTCTTGTTGTTGATGGCCTCAGAGAGTTTGTGCGTTACATCCTGCAGGTGAGACGCCGTTGTGACAGCTATCCCTATCGGGGTGTTAATCTCATGGGCAACGCCCGCTACCAGCCCGCCCAGGGCGGCCATCTTCTCCGCCTCCACCAGTTGCGACTGACTCTGGCGCAGGGACTCCTCAACCTGTTTACGCTTTTCTATGTCCTCCTCAAGCTGCTTGTTCGTCATGTTCAGTTCGTTTGTGCGCGTGTCAACAAGCTCCTCTAAGTGATTCTGATACGCAATCAATTCCTTCTGGGCCTTGTCCCTCTGGCTGATATTAGAAAGAAAGGCCTCGGCAAGCCTGCCAACCTCGTCATTATACATAGATGGAAGCGTCTCTATGCCGGTAGTCTCTTGCTGTGATGAGGTAAGATTTATGGTTGAATGGCCATGTACATACTCCGTAAGCATCTTTATTGGTTTGGACAGGCGGTTTGTCATGAAGAAGGATAGGATAACACTCAGGATAAGAATTAAGGCTACTATAACTAGTTGCTTGCGTACGGTGGCGTTTGCCGGCTGCTTAATCTCGTCTTCGAACAGGGTAGTGGCAATGTACCAGTCCAGCGGGGCAAAATACGTAACATACGCCTCTTTCATGTATTTAAAATTCCCCGGGTCGGAGGGTTTATTCCACATGTAGTAAAATGGCTTATCAGGGGTCTTTGCGGCGTCAATAAGTTCGTCAATGATTGGCCGGCCAGTAAGCGGGTCAAGCCGCATGTCTCTGTCTTTAGTGTAAGCCGGATGGACAATAAGTTTCCTGCTGCTGTTAAAAATCACGATATAACCCGTCTTCCCGGCAGCCATCTTGAAAATGGACTCCCGAATTTGCTCCGTTATGAATTCCAGCTCTTTCCCGTACTCCTTTTCTATATCGTCAACATATACGCCGGTTCCTATCATCCAGTCCCACTTGGGGTAATAGACAGAATACCCAAGTTTTTGGACAGGCCGGGGGTCGTCAAGGCGTTTCCACCAGTAGTCGTAAAATCCGCCGCTGTCTTTACTGGTTGCTACGGCCATCAGACCCCGGATGACGTAATTGCCCTTAATGTCCTGGAAGTTGGAAAGGTCCTTCCCCATAAAAGCAGGATCGGGGTGAGATATGGCTACCATTTCGCGATTATAAATAAAAAAATAGTCGTTATTGCCGTATCTTATTTTCTTAGTCGCTTCAAGGGCAAGTTCCTTTGCCTTAGCCTCGGACACGATTGACTTTTGGGACATTTCATAATACCGGTCAATATTGTTTACTATCAAATTCGCGGTATCGATAATGTGGCGCTTGCGCGTTTCAATGGTAAAGGTCTTGTGGGCAATCAGATTGTTGTATTCGCTCTCAATATACAGCCTGATAAGATAATTAGCCTTTTGCGCCGATTTCTGCTCCGACGCAATAAGGCTCTCCGATACATCTTTAAGGGTCCACGCCATGATGACAGCAGTAGTCATAACAAGTGTGCCAATTACAAGCAGGAGTATCTTGCTTTTTATAGAGTGAAACATATCGCCTTTGAGCTGCGAGGGGAAACGAAAAACCATGCAATCTTTTTAAGCAGAGCCATTTGTTACTCACCCGTATTATAATTAAAGCATAATACAGTTATATCATCCGATTGCTCGGCTCCGGCTGTGAACTCTTCAAGCCTGCCCATGACAGCTTCTACTACTTCCCTTGACGATTTGCCTCGGTGCTCACCAAGAACCGCAACGAGCCTGTCCTCATCGAAGAGATTATCCTGCATGTCCATAGCCTCGGTAACACCGTCGGTATAAAGGAAGATGGCGCCGCCGCGCGAAAGGGTTAACTCGTTGGATATGAACTGCGACTGCGCTATAAGGCCGAGCGGTATGTCATCAGCCTCTCCAAGCGATTTTATCTCACCTGAGCTGTAAATAATGTACGGTGGATTATGTCCGCCGTTGCTGTATGAGCATCTGCCGGAAGCAGTATCTATAATCCCGATAAAGACCGTTACGAACATAGACTTTTCGTTGTCTTTGCACAGGTAGTCGTTGACGATACGAAGAATTTCGCCCGGGCTGCTATAGAGACCGGCAATGACCCTTATGAGTGTTTTCGTAACGGCCATAAAGAATGCCGCCGGCACGCCTTTATCGGCCACATCCCCAACAACGAAGCACAAGCGCGTATCGTCGATAAAGAAAAAATCATAAAAGTCGCCGCCTACTTCTCTTGCCGGGCGCATGAAGGCATACAGGTCAATCCCGTTAGCCGTGACGTCGGAGAAGTTTACAGGCAGCATCCCCATCTGAATATCTTTGGCCAGCTTCATAGATTCCTGAATTTTGTGTTTCTCTATGTTTTCAAATGCTATAGAGACGTTGTTACAGAATATTTCAATCATGTTTCTGTCTATCTCATTGAGTTCCCTGTAGCTGTTGATATAGACCATGTTGTAGTGACTAGTTTTATTCCTGAAATAAACGGCGCACTTGTTTCCTGCAAATATGCTGCGTTGGTCTGCCTCGGCACGCAGCAATATTTCATAATCCCCCGGATCAAAGACCGCAGATGCAAGCTCGCCATCATGCTGCCCATATATGCCGGTTCCCTTGACAACAATGATATTTCCAGGGTTGCTGCCGGAAAGGAAGGATGAGTCCAGACAATATACCGAGTTTTCGTCGAGCCTCAACAGCGAGCAAATCTGAGTAAGGATACCGGAGGTAAATTCCTCCATAGACTGAACCTCAAACAGGGATGGAAAGGCCTTTATAATCTGCTCAAGCCCCCTTTTAGTCCCGTCTATGGTTACGAGATTGCTGTAATCCCTCAAAGCTGCGATAACCGCCGTATATAATTTCTGTTTAGTGAGTTCGGACTTTGACTTATAGTCGTTGATTTCATACTGCAGGATGACCTTGTCTTCGGGTGCCTGTCCCGGCTGTCCGGTTCTCAGGATTATACGAACAAGATTATTCTTCAACACATCGCGAATATATCTTACTACCTGAAGGCCGGCGTCGTCCCGTTCCATAACGACATCGAGAAATATTACGCTGCAGTCAGGATTGCCTTCGATAAGGGTCTTTGCCTCCGCCCCGGAGTATGCCTGTAAAAAAGTAAGCTCTTTGTTATTATAAACTACATCCATCAGGCTCAGAATAGTCGCGTCATGCACACCCGGCTCATCGTCAACTATCATGGCCTTCCACTTTTCCTTACTTAATACTGCGCCGGCCCCGCCTTCCGTTTCTTCCGCGAACAGGTCGTCGAGGTCGTCAGACTGTGTTTCCGGAGGCTTAATAGACAGAGGATCTTCCATTTTATGCCAGTTCAGCTATTACAGCTGCCGCAAGCCGCTTACTGCGTCATCCATAGATTTGTAAATCTTTAAAAAGGTATCCAGCCCTGACATCTTCAGCACCTTAAGCACATTGGCGTCAGGTTCGGCAAAGGCAAGTTTGCCTCCGGCCATTTTTATCTCCTTAGCGATGCCAAGGAAAACCCTCAACCCGGCACTACTGACATACTCAAGCCCCTTGAGTGAAATAATAACCTTCTCCGGTTTCCGGCTTAAACAATCCTTCATCTTTTCATCTAACGCCGAGGCATTCGAAGCGTCCAGCCTGCCATTTAAAGAAATCACATCCATCCCGTCGCTTTTTTCTGCTATTACTTCCATGCTACCCCCTTAAACTTAACTATTATGCTATAATACCATATTATCGCGGCAAATACAAATTCAGCTCCATCATATTAACAATACAAGAGGAGGGATTAAATGGACAGGAATACTTTCAGCTACCTGATGAGACGCTTTTACGAAGAGATAAAATCAGCTGATATCGATGAGGCGTATGAGACGTTTATGCTTATTCTGGACCTTGTGTTTATAGATAAGAATAGTGTCCCCATGTTTTTTCAGGAATTGCTGGATAAAGATACTCTGAGGATGTTAGATGACATATCTCTGGTCAAATATAATCAAAAAGACCAGATATGCAAAGAGGGCGACCATGACTTATCATTGTTTATAATAGTAAGCGGCACGGTGCGAATATCCAAAAAGCCTGTCAAATCAAAAGGACCGTTAGTTCCCATGCCACCTGTGCTGCTCAATCATCTGATAACCACGCTCCTAACGGGGGGCGCCAAGACGTTGTCTAATCTTTCAGTCGGTGATTTTTTTGGAGAGTCTGCCCTGTTTTCATCGAAGCCCATGGCGGTTACGGCCACAGCGGAGACCGATGTGGAACTTATGGTGATAACCTATAAGTCACTCCAAAAGGCCATGACCGTTAAACCAAATCTGCGCTCGCTGCTCAGGGAGTATTACGTTTCAAGGCTTGATTCCATGGTGGAGTTCCTGAATAAGGAACAGGGGATGGTTCAGCAGTGCGCGTTTGGAGCACTGTTAGGGACTGTAATGCCCGGTGTGAGCAGCCACAACTATACGGACACATCGATGATGCTAAGTTCCGATCAGAATTCTAGGGACGCCTTAAAAGAGGAGACGACATTCTCGTTATGCCCGAAAGCGCAAAAGTCGGCTATAGAAAATGGCCTTCAGAAAGTGATAAACCTATATGCTGCAAATCGAAAGGCTGAGGCCGCGCTGTTATATCTGAGCATGACCCGCGTGATATTTAAAGACATTGCCGCGGTTGCCGCCACTACCGTTGTCCTCAGGGCGTTGAACAACGATATGATTAAAACGATTAAGCCGATTTATAACGCGTTGAATAAACTTCAGCGGCTGATACCTGACCAATCCCCTGAACCAGATACCGCCGATTCCTCGGAATGCCGCATGAATTTCCTTATGTTATTTGGAGAGTTACTAAAGAAGAAACTTGACAAGGCCGCAGAGCTGAAATTTAAACCAGGGCAGACAGTTGTAAAATATGGCGATGCGTCTAACGCCATATATGTAGTCAGAGCTGGCGCTGTCAGGATTTATCCACATGGTGCTTCTCCTGAAATAGAGGATGACAACAGAATTACCACAATCGGCAATGGAGGCATATTCGGCGACTTTGATTTTTTCAATAAAAAACCCCGCACTGCCACCGTTATTGCCGCCGAAGATACCGTCCTTTACGAACTAGACAGGCCGCTTGCCACCGAAATCGTGAAAGAATGTCCTGAGGCCCTTGAATTCTTCAGGAAAATATATCAGTCTGAGATCAATAATCTTATAAAAGAGGCCGACGCAATCAAGGCGTATTACAAAAACGACCTGATGGCTGACCACCTTATCTAAGATTATCTGACTTATGATAAAACATAATACTTAGCGGGGGCACTACGGTTGGGGACGCTATGGTTTGGGTTTATTTTGAGACTTTTTTGTGTAACTTTTTCTTGCCGATTCCATATTTTTTCTTTTATAAATGTTCTTATCCATATGGGCCATCAACTTGATAGAGGGGGGGATCTTGCCGTCGTTGCATGTCAGTATCATCTTGTAAAATTCGCAGTTCTGGCACGTAACTTTTATTTTCTCTTCCCATGATTTGTACTTTCTGCCCCCGCCGCACATGTCAAGCGTTGCGTTTATGTACATACAGACCCTTCCGGCGTTGACCCCGTCCAGAAAACCATCCGCGTCAACATTTACAAACGAGGGGCACTCCCCGAAGTCTTTGCATTTCATAAATTCCCAGCAGTTGATAAATTTATAGACATCCTTGTGAACCTTTATTTTCGCTATGTTGTATTTTATCAAATCCCTGACATGCTCGTCGTCCAGGACGACACCGCATTCAATCAGGTGTTCGTCCTTACCGGGGATATACACATTTTCAGCCGCTACCAATCCATTTTTTATTTGATCAGGCGTAATGCCTTTAACGCCTATGTCAACCGATCTCTTCATGCCGAAGGCGCTTTCGATATATGAATAGAGCCGCCTTATCGTGAAAGGCCTGATGATTATATCGATAACGATATCACACTGCGCGAGGAGCTGGTTCACCTGCTCTATGTCGGTTGTAGAGCTCATCACGGCCAGCACTTTGAACGATACGTTTGAATACTGAACATGATACATGAACTCGCAAAAGGCGTCTATGTCTTCGAAGTGGCATTCATCTATGATAAGCAGGTCGCATCGCCTTGTGAATAGTACCAGCTCGAGGCTCCTTAAACTATAATATCCGCTTGCAACGGTAACCCCCCTGTAGTACTCGAGCAAGCTCCATGAGACGGGCGCTGCTATATCTTCGCGGAGAAACACAAATATTTCCTTCTTGCTTACCTTTCTTCTCTTGATTAGGGTATTTAACGCAGCGGTTTTGGCCTTCTCTTTTTTCATTTCCTTCGCGACTGAAACAATGTCCGAAATGTTAAAATTTTGTTTAACGAATTTATCGAGGGTTTCCACCGCTGATTCAGATACTTCCAGAATGCTGAACTCGAAAAACGGGGATTTATCCAGTTGATGTTCCTTATCCGAGTCTGTATAAAACCGGTAAACTATGCCATTTGTTAATATAGCAACTTTGGCTTGTGACAGGGGAAACGTCTCACGAAGTGAATTATGCTCTATGTCAAGATTCATACCCCAGTGCTTACACTCTATGATTATTTCCGGCTGCCCGTCCCGCAAGAGGGCATAGTCTATTGTAACGGATTCCTGATGGCTGACAGCGATAGTATAATCGGGAACGACCACCGAGGGGTCAAAGACATCATAGCCGAGACTGTTGATAAAAGGTAGAATCAAAGCAACTTCTGTCGATTCCTTATTTTTTACGAAATCATACCGCTGGCGTATCTCACCTGACAGTGTCTTGATTTTTGCCGCTAAATCCATCATTTCAGAAAATCCTTTGTTACCTCCCTGAAGTCACTATGAGGATAACATGTTTTCATGGGAAACGTCCACTTCTTTAATTAACGGCTACGGCTAATTTCGTCCGCCGGTGCGAGAAATCTTTTCTTAATTCAATTGTAAAACAGGCTGGTTCTATATTATACTTTAACAGTAGGATTTTAATATGCTGGCATTGGGGGATGAAGCCTTTGCATAGAGTGCTTATACTTGACGGGCTATGGAATAAGACGCTGGCCGCGGTGAGGTCGCTTGGCATGAGGGGTTTTCATGTAGCTGTGGGCGAATGGACACGTTTTGCGGCGGCGCCATTGTCAAAATATTGCAGCAAGCGGCTGATATACCCTTCGCCAAAAGAGAGGCCGGCCAGATTTCTTGATTGGCTTGAGGACGAACTAAAGAAAAACCACTATGATGTGCTCATGCCGATGGAGTTCAAGACACAGACGCTGATAGCGTCGCAGAAGGAACGGCTTTCTAAGTATTGCCGCATCCCCTTTGCCGGTGTTGACCTGTCGGTCAGGCTTCATAACAAGGCATTTTTGATGAAATACGCCCGTGAAAAGGGCTTTGCAATTCCAAAGACGTATATCATAGAAGATTTAAACCAGTTGAACGACATCGCCGCCGAACTGCCCTTCCCTGTTGTCATTAAACCGCAAATGAGCTCAGGGGCAAGAGGGATTAAGTATGTCAACAGAAAGGAGGATTTCGTAAAGACATACAGGCATGTACATAAACAATACGAATTCCCCATAGTGCAGGAGTTAATTCCCGACGGAGGAGATGCAATAGGTGTGTGTCTGCTTCTTAACAACGACTCGGAAGTGAGGGCGTCGTTCGTCTATAAGCGGCTGAGGGAGTTTCCGGTAAGCGGCGGCCCAAGCACGCTTAGGGAAAGCATAAAGAGAGACGACGTGAAATCCATTGCCGAGGCCCTGTTGAAGCATTTAAAGTGGACTGGCGTTGCCCATATAGAGTTCAAGGTTGATCCCAGAGACGGCACCCCTAAGCTGCTTGAGATTAACCCGCGCTTTTGGGGCTCGTTACAGCTTGCAATCAACGCGGGCGTAGATTTCCCCTATTTATTGTATAAATTAGCCATGGACGGTGACATAGACCCTGTAACCGAATACAGGACAGGCGTGATGTGCAGATGGATTATCCCTGGTGATATACTCCATTTTATTATGAATCCGAACAGGTTTAACATGAGCCCCGGGTTTTTCGATATGACAATAAAGGACGACCTGCTGTCAATACGAGATCCCTTGCCGGTAATAGGCCGCCTGTCATCTGCATTAACGCTCCTGTACGACAGAGAAATGCAGGACATATTTCTGCGAAGATAAGACCGGTCATCCGGCAGCACCACGTAATTTGGGTTGACTTTTTGGGGCTAAAGGTATTTAATATATAAGTTATGTGGTATTATAACGTCATGATACTAAATATACGTGTCAAGAGAGGCAGTAAGGGGTCAGAATGAGAAAAGCGGCATTGGTAGTAATTATTGTGTTGTTCGTGTTTAATGCCGGGGTATTAATGGCGGCAGATAGCGGCCTTGACGAGGGAATAGCCCAACTGAAAGAGGAGAATTTCGAGGAGGCTATAATATCTTTAAGAAAGGCAAAGGAGTCTCAACCCGGCTCATCCGCTATTGCATACTATTTAGGCGTTGCCCTTAAGAAAACCGGAGACATAAAAGGTGCAGAGGAGAGTTTTACAGAGGCCCTGAACATAGTGCCTCCCGTTGCGGAGGCATATACTGAGCTTATAGAGGTTTACTTTAGCCAGGACAAGCTAAACGAGGCTAAAGAGTGGATAGCAAAGGCCGAAGCCGCAAAGGCCAGGCCAGGCAGCGTGGCCTTCCTCAAGGGACTTGTCCTGCTAAAGGAAGATGACAACACCGGCGCCATCGAGGCATTTAATAAGGCGAAGGAACTTGACCCTTCGCTGACCCAGACGGTGAATTACCAGCTTGCGGCCGCGTATAACAGGGAGCGGAAATTTACAGACGCAAAAACCGCCCTTGCAGCAGTCATAGAAGCAGACCCTTCGTCGGACATGGCCTCATTCGCTAAGGAATACCAAAAGGCGGTCGAGGACAATATCGCGTCGAACAGGCAATGGCGCTTTACCCTCGGAATAGCCTACAGATACGACGACAATGTCCTGCTGAAACCTGAGGATGGAATACCCGGTGTCGATATATCGGGGCAAAGAGACAGCGCCATATTAAATACTCTGAGAATAGACTACCAGCCGGAGTTGGGCAGCAAGTGGTTTCTCAACTTGCAGTACAATCTCGTAAGCAATATCTACTTCAATAACGATAGCCACAATCTCCTTATACAATCCCTTACATTAAACCCTGGGTATAATTTCAAAGACGGCGCAGTATATTTCCCCGTAACATATAACTATGTCCTCCTGCAGGAAAGGGGCTATATGGGGCTTTTGTCCATAAAACCTACGGTCAACTGGATGTTTGAGAAAGACCACATCGCGCAGGCATTCGCCGGCTATGAAAGGAGAGCGATGCTTGGCACGATATTAGACCCGGACGAAGACAGGACTGGCAACAGATACCTGGCCGGATTAGGCTATATATATATATTATCGGAAGGCAAGGGGATGCTGAACGTCAGATATGAGTATTCTCAGGACCTGACCGAGGGGCAGAACTGGGCTAACGTGGGTAACAAGCTGTCAGCCGGGGCGACAGTGCCGCTTATTCAGGACCTTTATGGCGTTTTGAACTTCGAGGCATTTTTTCAGGATTATAAATACGACCACACGGTGTTTGGGTACAAAAGAATAGATGACACTTATACCGGCACCGCCAGCGTTGTGTGGGCTGCGACGAAATTCATGGACGTGAGCCTACAGTACTCACACACGACCGCGTATTCTAATATATATCTCTATAAATATAACCGTAACATGTACACTACCAGCGTGGAATTCAAGTTTTAGAGTGGCTTACTATTATAAAAGTATAGGAGAAGTCTTATGTTAAGGCAAAGGACACGCAGATCATTATATACAGCACTGGCATTAATACTTTTTCTAATGGCTCCGGCAATGGTTTTGGCCGAGACCGAAATCGGCAAGGTAACCTTTGTAGAGGGCAAGGCAGACGTCTTAAGAGGCGGCAATCTCCCGGCTAAACCCCTGCAGCTGAACGACCCTATCCTCGAGAAGGACACCGTCAGGACAAAGGCGGCGTCGAAGCTCGAAATCACTTGCAAAGACGGCAACATATTGAGGCTGGCCCAGAGTACGCGAATAGACATCAGCGAATATATCTCAAACAACGACCAGAACAAAAGCACGGTTAAGCTTCCCCGCGGACATGTGCGGGCAATCGTTGACAAGGACATTGCGAAACGAATAGCGGACGCGCCTTCGACAAACCGTTTTGAGGTTCATACCCCCAATGTAGTAGCGGGCGTTCGAGGCTCTGACGGCGATGTAATGTTCGACCCGACATCCGGCGATACGATTGTCGCAATCAGAGAAGGCGTCTTTTATGTGTATAATAGGCAATTTTTTGACAATATAACCGATATATCTGCCGGACATATGGTAGTAATACCACAACACGCCCCCCCCGGACAACAGAGACCTGTATCTAACGCCGAAAGCCAAAAGAACGAGAAGTCAACCGACCCTGATAAAAAGAGCACTAGCCAGTCCAATACGCAGAGCTTATCCACCAACACATCGACAACAGGCTCAACCCCCACTGGCATAGCAACAACTGACGTGTCGTCAACGCCGGCACCGACACCACTGCCAAGTGGCACAACTCATAACTTAAACACGCTCACAAACGTCATTACAACCGACACAACTGTTAACCAGCAGACAGTTACACAGTACGTCCAATCATCGGATTATACTACTCCTACACCGACACCAACACCTACTCCGACACCAACGCCAACACCGACACCAACGCCTACACCGACACCAACGCCAACACCTACTCCAACGCCAACACCTACGCCAACGCCTACGCCTGCAAAGACCTACGATTTTGGCGGCACGATTACCGGTTCGGAATTTTCAAAATATGACCCTTCCACTAACAGTTTTACGACTGGCGGTTCAATCACGGGCAGCATGACAACCGGCACATATTCGGGGACATATACTCCGTTTAGTTTCACGGCCTCCGGTTCATTCAGCCAGCCGTCAGCTTATCCTTTGTGGACATATGCCATAAGCACTGCTTCGCAATATTCTTATATCAACATGGTCGCCATCACAGGTGGCGTGACCGCCAACAACGCCAACCTTGCCGGTATCGCAGGTGTTTATAAGAATTCTTATGACAATACTCAGGGTTTTGTCGTGTCATATTCGTCAAATGGCGGACTGTTCAGCCCTTCCTCTACCGCAAGCGGCACGTGGAGCGCCTCCGGTCAGCTTGTGACAGTGCCGATAGATCCAACTCATGGGCTTTATGGGTATGGCGCGTATTATTATGGATTTAACAATATCACCAGTGGAACCAGCACTATCAGCTATAATAACGATGAATATTTCAACATAACGTCATGGCTCGGCAGCGGCTTGGTGTCTGGAACGAGCTACGGCGCGGCGACAGTTGACAATGTCCCGGTTTTAGCGGTAGGAACAGCGGCCGGCTATTACAGTAACGGGGTGTTACAGCTGACTGATATTTACAAATATATGGCCGCGTCGCAGTATCTCTACCTTGCCTGCGGCAATGAAACCGGCGCGTCCGGCTGCTCTAAAACGACGCCGGTAACCTCTTTGTCATATCTGAACATACCGTCGGTTGAGATAGGGCGCACGAATCTATCGGGTTCGTTGATTAGCGGTTCGGACTATGTCAACTTATACATGAACAATGTTATCTTCTTCGCGCCGTCCACGGGGGCTAAACCGTCTGTATTCGCGATAGGAAGCATGACCGGCACGTACAGTTTAGGGACAAACCTTACGGCCTCGACCCTCCTGACGCAGGCCAACCAGATATATCTTTCTGACTTCACTAAAAACGGCATCAAAGTGTATTTTAATTTCGGCATGTGGAACGGCGGGAAGTGGAATGGGACAATAGGGCCGTCGTTTACAAGCGGCGCAACCTCAGGCGGCACGCTGACCGGCAGTTCATGGAGCGGTTCGGTTATAATGAACGGACATGCCGGCGGGACTTTCAGCGGCGGGAGCATCTCAGGTAATGGGATAGGGATTGTCAGGTGAGATGTAATTCAAACATGAAGGCAGCCGCCTTTGTGTTGTGTGTAATACTGATGATACCAGCGTCAATTGGGGCGGAGACGCTGAAGATTGGCGTCTTTGACATTCAGCGAATAATGAACGAGGCCACTGTAGTAGGTTCATACCGGCAGCGCTATCAGAGCACCCTTGAGTTAAAACGAAAACCATTGGCGGAGACTGAAGAGGGATTAAAACAACTCAGGGAAAAGCTCGACAAAGGCGGCCTAAAGCCCGAAGAGCGAATGGCGGCAGAGGAAGAATTCGCGCAAAAACTCCGTACAGCGAAGCACCAGAGGGAAGACCTCGACGCCGAGGTAATGCAGATGGACCGGTGGCTGAAGGCTCAGGTTTTCAGGGACATCGGCGAGATACTTGAGGAGCTGAATAAAAAAGAGGACTACACGATTATCCTTGAAAGGAACATGGTAGCGTACTACAAGAACACGGTGGACATCACAGGTAAAATCATCGTGTTATATAATAATAAGAAGAGATAAGGGGGCGGGATGAACCACACCCCCAGCTGCTTAGTGCTGGCCGTGGATTAAGCTTGGCAGACAGCGCACACAGGTTACTTTTTTCTCACCTTCGTGGTAGCATTCAAAGAAGACCCTGCTATTGTCAGTCGTGCCGCAAACAAAGCATTTCAATTCCATTTTAATTCCTCCGGAAGTTTATTGATTTTCGAGTGAGTTAATCTCATCGACTATTTTCTGCGGGTCCAGGTTATGCATCATAGACCCGAAGGCGATAGTTTCCATATTGATGCCGGGACAGGTGAAGCATCCTCCGCCAAAGTATTTCTCTATGACGGCCTTAGCCCCGGGGGACTCTTTTATTGCAGTACCTATTACCGAATCCTTTGTAATTTTTCCCATATCGACCCTCCATTGTTCTTTAATTATATTATCGAACAAATCCCCATACCGTGTATATGATTTATATCAGGTTATTAAAAAAAATGAGTGCTGCCCCACCTCATTCTTAATTGGCTCGACCGAAGCCTCCGGTCTTAAAAGGATTACGTCAACCATCTTCCGGCCGGTCAACCGATTTATTCGGCGACGAATTCGGAACAGAAGACGTCGTAGCACACCCCGCGGCTATCAGGGCAAATACTAGCAAAAGTATCGATAAAGATTTCATGTTTTTCACCTCCTCATATTTGTAGTTCAATTCTTATCAGCTCATCATCAGCAAAGGCCGCATAATGACACAGTTATCCACCCAGAAACGCCCTGGCTACATCCTTGTTTTCAAGGAGTTCCTTGCCTGTCGCCTCCAGAAAGATTCCGCCTATCTTAAAGACATAACCTCTGTGGGCAATATCGAGGGCCATGCGGGCGTTTTGCTCGACTAAACAGATGCTTGTGCCCGTTTTATTTATCTCGATAAGTTTTTCAAAAATCGTGTCCACATAAGAAGGCGACAGCCCCAGCGACGGCTCGTCGGCCAGCAGGAGTTTTGGCTTTTGCATCAACGCCCTTCCCATTGCGAGCATCTGCTGCTGACCGGTAGATAGCACCCCGGCCTTCTGCCTTCTTTTTTCCTTAAGAGCGGGAAAGAGGTCAAACATCCGCCCAACCTCAGCCTTTACATTGTTGTCCTTTCTGATAAACGCTCCCATTTCAAGGTTTTCCGTAACCGTCATTGAGGCAAACAGTCTTCTGCCCTCTGGAATAAGAGAGATTCCCTTTGCCACACGCTCATCTGGTCTGAGGCCCTTTATGCTTTCGCCATTTAAATATATATCGCCTGATCGAATCCCTGCCAATCCGAATACTGCCTTTATGGCCGTTGACTTTCCTGCCCCGTTTGGGCCAATCATGGCGACTATTTCGCCCTCACCGATAGTAAAAGAGACATCCTCCAGTGCCCGGACAGCCCCGTAGTAAACGCTTATCGCGGTTGCCTCAAGAAGCACGCATCCTCCTTTTGCCCATATAGGCATCGAGAACGGCCTCGTTGGCCTGGATTTCGGCCGGTGTGCCTGCGGCTATCATTTTGCCGTGGTTTAAGACTACCACTCTGTCTGAGACGTCCATGACGACCTTCATATTGTGCTCAATAAAGAGTACTGTCTTTCCGCTTGACCGCAGCTGCTTTATTATACTCAATAGCTGCGGTATCATGTTTGGAAATATTCCAGACATCGGCTCATCGAGTAGATAGAACTCCGAGTCCGTACCAAGCGTCCTGGCTATCTCGACAAGCCTGCGCTGGCCGTAAGAGAGGTTTTCGGCCATCTCGTCCCGCTTGTTTTCCATGCCGACGGTCTTAAGAAGGGCAATTGCCTTTTGCATGTTTTCTTTTTCTTCTCTAAGCATCGAGGGCGTTCTGAATATGGCGGCAAGAAGACTTTCGCCGCTGTTATATTTCAGGCCGAGGAGGATATTTTCGAGCACCGTCATCTGCGGGAACAGTCTTATGTTCTGAAACGTCCTGCCAATCCCAAGATTGAAAATCTTATGGGGGGCAAGTCTTGTGATATTTGTGTCTTTAAAGCAGATTTCCCCTCCCGTTGGCCTGTAAAACCCGGTAATGAGATTGAATGTGACGGTTTTACCCGAACCGTTTGGACCGATCAAGGCCGTGATGGCACCCTCTTCCACGCCGAATGAGAGGCCGTCAACCGCACGTACGCCGTCGAAGGTCTTTGATAAATTAGTTATCCTGAGTACTTCCATTACTTAAACCTGTATCGTCCTATAATGCCCTGCGGCCTGCGTAACATGAGGACGACAAGAAGCAGGCCGTATATCATCTGCCGAAGCGGTGCGGCCACGGAGCTTGGCATTCCAAGAAACCGCAGCATCTCCGGGAAAATAACAAGCACCAGCGCCCCTATAAATGACCCGCCGATGCTTCCCATTCCACCAAAAACCACCATCAGGAGCACGGCAATAGACTCCATCGCCGTAAAGCTCGACGGGTCGATGAAGGTGATATAATGCGCGTAGAGGCTTCCCGCGATACCCGCAAAAAAAGCTCCCACTGTAAAGACGATCAACTTATAGCGGTTGACGTTTTTCCCTATTGAAAGAGCTGCCAACTCGTCTTCCCGAATGCTTTTAAGGACTCTTCCAAAGGGTGAATCAACAATCCTGCCTATGACAAATGCCGTGATAAATACGAATACCGCCACCAGCAAGAGATACGCCCAGACCGGCTGAAGTTCAAAGCCTAATACTGAGAATTTGGGGATTCCCGGCAGACCCATAGGGCCGCGCGTGAGGTCCACCCAGTTTTTAGCAATCGAATAGACGATTACGCCAAGACCGAATGTGGCAAGCGCAAGGTAATCTCCCTTTAGTCGCATCGACGGCGCGCCGACGAGCACTCCAAGCAAGGCGGCGTTAAATGCGCCAATCATCAGGCCAATCCACGGCGATATGCCATAGTTTAGGGCAAGCAGACTTGACGTATAAGCGCCGACACATGCAAAGGCGATATGACCAAGGGCGGGCAGGCCCGTAAAACCCACTATCAGGTTCAGGCTGAGTGTCAGAATGATATATATCCCGGCCATGACGAGTATGTGGAGAAGATATTCCATCAGAGTTTATCCCTGTCTGTTTTCTTTCCCATGATACCTTCGGGCCTGAGAAGCAGAAATATTATAAGCACGGCGAATGCAATAGTGTCTTTCCAGCCCGCCTGAATCTTCCAAATGCCCAGATTCTCCACAATGCCGAGGGAAAACCCGCCAAGCACCGCCCCCGGGATGCTGCCGATGCCGCCGATTATAGAGGCGATAATCCCCTTGAGGATAGCGTTCATGCCCATAGTAGGCTCGATATTTGTCTCAAGAGATACCAGCACCCCGCCCATACCGGCAAGTGCGGAGCCGATGCCAAAGGCATAGAGAATGACCTTCTCCGGGTTGATACCAGACACACTTGCCCCCACCGTGTCATCAGCCACGGCGCGAATGGCCTTCCCCATTTTTGTCTTGTCGATGACAAGCCAGAGGGCGGCAAGGAGAATTAACGATGCCGCAAGTATAAGTATCTGAATATCGGTAATGACAGCCGAGGCAATCTGATGACCTTCGACGACCGGCCCGGTACGAAGGGTGAGGATCTGAGCGCCATAGATGAGCTGCAAAAGGTTCTGGATAAAAATAAACACGCCAAACGAGGCCAGAAGAAATACAAGCCCGGGTGCATTATTTTTACGAAGCGGCAGATAAACTAATCTGTCAACAGCTATGCCAAGTATTGCTGACAGTGCTGAGGCAAAAAAAAAGCGACTATTGGGTTGAGGTAAGCTGGAAAAAGTGGACACCAAAATAGAGTAAAATAAGAAACTCAATGGAGGTGTCAGATGGAAAGGATCCCGAATGGGAAGTACACGAAGGAGTTCAGAGAGGAAGCGGCAAAATTAG
>JADFYO010000067.1 GCA_015233015.1 Nitrospirota bacterium
ATTGATGACCACATGAATATCTACAAGAAGTTTGGGTTAAATACGCGGACATCCGCTATTTTGAATACAAACTTTACCGTCCTACGAGAAATCACCCGCCTACCCGCCGAAGCCCAAGAGCAAGTCAAGACACAAATAGAATCTGGCGAAACGCTAACGGTAGAGCAGGTAAGAAGCCTCAAAATGCAGTTAAAGGCAAAGGAAGCCGTAGCCAAACAGGAAATGGAGCGGGCGGAAAAGTTTAAATCTGAGAACTACCGGCTGCTTGATTCCGTGTCGGAGTTAAAAAACAAGCTGGCCGAACAAATGAAAGAAGCGGAGAAGGCGCGGACACTTGACTACCTGAACCAAGAGGCAGGAAAGACAACATGAAAGCAATCGGATATGTCAGGACAGGGGAACAGGTCATAGGGGCTGGCGTCCCGTGTCGGCCTTAAATCAACCTTATCAATACACCTCGTCGTGAGAGCCTATGTTGAGCAGGTATATAGTATCGTCTGATATGGTGAATACAATGCGGATGTCATGCGTTAAAGAGCAGGCATATCTATCTTTAAGGTTTCCTGAGAGCTTGTGTGTTTTAAGCGAAGGGTTAAAGGGATTATTAACGATTTTACTGGCAAAATCAAGATATTCTTTTTTAAGTGTTGGGTCTTTTTTGAAATACTTGCTTGCCTTCTTTATAAAAGGTTTATCGGCTTTAATCGTCATTATCGTCTTTAAAGCTAACGATAGCATCCATAAGCTCTTCAGCAGTATTAAATGTCAGGCATTCGCCTCTTTGTATTCTCTGTTCAGCGGCAAGCGTTTCCTCAACGAATATTTTATGTCGGCGTTCTCTGTCTGCAAGGTAATCTATAAAAGAAGAGGCCTCTTTAATGCGTTCAGGAGATAGTGCCGGTAATATCTCCATTATATGCTCAACGTCAGGGTTCGTTACGGCGGTCTCAGTGGCCGTATCTGTAATCGTTTCACTCATATTTAAGTATATCATGGAAAGGGTAAAAAGGCAAACAGGGAAAGCCTTAGGCGATAGATGGCTGGTGTCCCGATGGCCGGCATACCAGAGACAAAAAGGACGGTATTCGAGGCACTTAAAGATAAAAGGCCGACAGCCGGTATAGCCATGACAGGCCGTAGTCTGGTTGAAATCCCTTTAAAAATGGTATAACAGGGCATGGGCGACATAGAGAAGTATTACGATATACTCGGCGTAAAACTTGGGGCTTCCTTAAAGGAAATCAAACAGGCGTATCGGGATTCGATTAAGGTATGGCATCCTGATAGATTCGCCCATGAGGACGAACGATTTAAAAAGAAGGCTGAGGATAAGACCAAAGAGATAAACGCGGCTTACAATGAAATCCTTGAACACCTTGTAAGCCAAAACCAGAGAGCTACCGAAAGCAGCACGTCAAGCGATTCATCAGGGCAGGAAGAGACGAAAGTGAACAGCACAGACGAACAGAAAGAGACAACATCTACCAGTACAGACGATAAATACTACGACCCCGACACTAAATATAACCTCATCTTTACCGGCGAAATACTATCAGGGTATAATTCAAACACCGCCAAAGAGCAGCTTTGCGAATATCTAAAGATTGCGATAGATAGCTTTAAAGCCAAAAGGATATTTGCCAATCAGAAGGTTATTTTGTTTACCTACCTTTCAATAACCGAAGCTAAAGGCCATAGAGATAAAATAGCTGGCTTTGGTATTGTGTGCCTGATAGAAGAGGCTACAGGGCAAACCAATGACGATAAAAGCGATTCAAAGGCTGATACCACAAATAAGGAAAGCCGACAAGAAGGTAAAGAGCATGGGAACAAAACGAAAAAAAATTATAATAGTGGAGCATTTATGTTTGTGCTCTCCGTAATGTTTTATGTTCTTTTTAAGAGTTTTGGACTACATATAGAATCAAGTACAATAATGGGAAATTTTATCAATGGTGCATTATGGGGAGCTATTGCAGGAGGCATTAGTGGAGCAATCGGATATCCGATTACACAATATATCAAAAAAATGTCATTAATTAATATATCTAAAGCAAAAATGATTAATATTATAAGCTGGATTGGTATTTTCTGTTTCTTTTTCGGTATGTCAGTTTTAGCAATTAAAATGAAAGATAATAAAGCCCTAACTGCAAATAAGACCAATCCGCCTGTGTCTCAAGGCGCAGAGGTGCGTGAAGCGGAGCAACAGAAATCAATTAAACAAAACAACGGGAATAAAAAAAGAAGTACAGCAGACCTTCAATATTTTATTGAAAATGGTGTATATCCTGACGGGACACTATCGGATGTCAATGCTGCCCCCCCAACTGATAATTTGCCAAGCAAGTACGTTGGGGAACAGGCAAGTACCACAACCAAAGGGACTTTAACTTACCCTAATGGAAATAAATACGTTGGTGAGTACAAGGATGGTCAACCGAACGGACATGGGACTGGTACTTGGCCTGATGGAAGTAGCTACGTTGGAGAATGGAAGAATGGTATGCGAAACGGGCATGGAACAGAGTCTCTTCCAGATGGGAGTATTTACGTAGGCGAGTGGAAAGAGGATAAACCAAACGGACATGGGACTGAGACTTTGTCCGATGGAAGTAATTATGTTGGAGAGTGGAAAGATGGAAAACACAACGGTCATGGAACTGCAACTTATCCCAATGGACTGAGGTATGTCGGGGAATTCAAGGATGGTGAACGGAACGGGCATGGGACTATGACTTATCCTATGGGTGGTAACTATGACGGGGAGTGGAAGGATGGTATGCGCAACGGGTATGGGACTGTCACTTACCCTGATGGAAGCAAGAACGTCGGGGAGTGGAAGGATGGAGACCGCATAAGATAAAAACTTGGCTATAGTCTGACACAGTTTAGTTAACAGACCCTTTGAATTTGGTAAAACAGCCGGAGCGCCATACCTAATCTCTGTCCTTAGTCTGTTAATCTTTTGCCGTATCCCCAAGAAACGACCACTGCCCTTGTTGTTATATTTTATAAGTATTTTATTTTCCTATTTTCAGTGGCTGGAAAGTGGCGTGGAAAGCCATTCAATGACGCGAACTATCACCAATTTAATGGATACTATCACCAATTTAATGGCATTCTTAACTAAACTATCACTAATTTAATGCGAACTATCACCAATTTAATGGATACTATCACTATTACTTGCTATTAAGTGATAGTATATGGTAATCTCATGTGATGGTTAGAGGCAAAAATAAGATAGCAAAATATCTTGTGGTTAAATCGAATGAGCTTATCGAGAGCCACTATCGGTTATCGCTGAATGAACAGAAAATCATACTTGCCATGATTTCAAGGATAAAACCTGACGACAAGGATTTTACCCCGATACGTTTTTCAGTAGAGGAACTAACGGCCATGATGGGCGTGTCTGGTGAGTATCATGCAGAGATAAGGAAGGTGGTAAATATCTTGAGGCATAGAGATTTGCATATCCATAATCCCCAAGAGGATTCATATCTTGATGTAAGCTGGTTATCCTCAAGTAAATACTATAGGGGTAAGGGCTACGTAGAGCTACGATTTGACCCGACACTTAAACCATATCTGCTACAGCTTAAAGAGCGATTTACCGCGTATCAATTACAAAACGTTATGCAGTTGAACAGCTTATATTCAATCCGGCTATACGAGCTATTAAAACAATACGTCAAAATAGGGAAGCGTGAGTTTGAGATAACTGAACTACGAAAGATTTTAGGCATTGCAGATAATGAGTATAGGCTATATGGACATTTTAAAAACAAAGTAATAATAACAGCCCAAAAGGAACTACAGGCCAAGACTGATTTGTCATTCGAGCTTGACGAAATCAAGACAGGCAGGGCAGTAACAAGCCTTCGCTTTCACGTCCTCACACGCCTACCCGAACCGCCGACCGACACCATAGCCGCAGATTTTACAATCACAGACCAGTATGACCTTGCCATATCGAAGCTGCCGGAGTACGAACGGGGATTGTTTCAGAGGTTACAGAAGACCTATCTGCTAAGTAAGAAGCAAGCCCACGAGATTACAACCGGATACCTGCCACGAGAGGGCAAGGAATACGTTGAAGCTGTCATGGACTATTGCCATACCTACCATAAGAAGGCCGCAAGGTTGACCGCACAGCGCATATCGGGGCTATAACATGGACGGCGTTCAAGGACGGCTGGCAGGTAGAGCCGGAGCTGCCAGAGCTATTTAAAGAACCTGTCAAGCTGGCCGCCAAGACAGACCCGCCGCCTGAGCCAACAGAGGAAGACAAGGCCGAAGTTAAACGATTGCTGGCCGACTTCTATAAGCGGTTTTCCAGTACATAGGAGACTGCCACAAAGACGCCGGTTATAGGGCTGGCGTCTCTGTCTATTTAAATCAACCCTGTCAATACACCTCGTCGTGAGAGCCTATGTTGAGCAGGCGAATTGTGTCGTCTGATAGTGTGAATACTATACGAATATCGTCAGTCACTGAACACGCATATCTATCGCTTAGATTGCCAGACAGTTTGTGCGTTTTTAAAGGCGGTGCAAAAGGATTCTCACGTAAGAGGTTTAATGCCTTTAAGATTTTAGTCTCTAATGACGGCGATTTTTTTGTGATTTTCGATGACTGCCGTAAAAAGCTGTTTTTAGGAATTAACTTCGGCAACTTCCTCTGTCCAATTCCTTATAGCTTCCATAACTTCCTCTGCTGTATCACAAATTATGGAGTCAGGCTCTTGTTCAGCGGCCAGCGTCTCTGCAACAAACTTATTATGCCTACGTTCTCTGTCTGCATGGTACGCTATAAAGGCAATGACCGCTGTAATAGTCTCAGGCGAAAGCTCTTTCAGCATTTCGTTGATACGCTCAATGTCATAGTTATTGGCAATCATTGTTTCACTCATATTAAAAGTATATCATGGAAAGAGTAAAAAGGCAACACGTCAATACCCCATGGCCAGTGGCCGCAAGGGTTGAACCTTACCAAACTACCGCAGAGGGTGAGAAAGGGGGGGGTTGAGCCACAGGCGGCCAGTGGGTTAGCGGAGCAGCTACGCCAAGATGTAACCGGCTTGAAGACAGAGACAGCCACGCCGGATACACTCCAATCGGCCATAACCGACATACAGGGCGGTAAGGCATACCCCAAGCTCACCGCCGACCAGAAGGGCGCGGCTTCGGAAGGCGACACCAGCTATGACATGAAGAAGCGGGGGGAAGTCCCGACTGTGAAGTTGACAGATGACGAGATGGCGGAGATTAAAAGCAAAGTTAAATCTCCTGAAGCTCTTGCTCTCATTGAGAGTAAAAGGGATGCCATAGAAAAAGAACCGGCAAGGGTAACTGAAAATTACAGAGAAGCATTTATCAAGGAGTTTGGGTTAGATAAAAGTGACCAAGTAGAAATAAATACTCCAATAGAACCGATTACTATAATGAAAAAGCATTACTGGAAGATAGTAGCAAGTGATGACAAAAATCGGAAGGAGTTTATCAATTATATAAAGCCTACGATAGAAAGACCAGACGATATAAGGGATGTTAATGGTGAACATACTTATATAAAATTGTTTAAAAATGGCGATGTTAAATTACATGTAACGATTGTTAAGGTGAAGCCTGACGGGACGTTTTATACTACGAATTTCCCAGTCTCTAAAATCAATAAATGGAACGAAAAGTTTATCAGAGGAAAATCTATTTTACCGGATGCACTCAAGGGCAGTCAGCCGGTACTAACTGCCCCGGCGGCACTGACGGAAGACACCATAGCCGCATCTAAGTCCGATGTCTCCAGGCCTGTAAAAGAGGTCGTGCCTTCCTCTCCAAGCAATTCTAATATAACAAATTCTGGAGAGAATGTCAAGAGCCTCGACCAGACAAAAAAAGCCATAACCGCCGAACAGAAGCGCATACTTGGCGAAGACACTAAGACGGAGTTTGTCGAAGGCGATGTCCGCAAGGCTCATACGCCAGAAGAGGACGAGGCAGCCTTGAGTAAGCACGGTTTAACACCGGACACGGTGGGTGAGGCCGTCGCCGTCGGCTCTCACAAGTTCAACGCGGACAACCTGACGCACTCCATTAAGCTGTCAATGATGACACCAGAGGAAATGCGGGCTACCTCGTTACACGAAATCGGACACGGCATACAGAAGACCTTAGAGGCGATTGACTATCTTAAAAAAGACAAGCTGTTAGAGTATGAGGACTTGGCTGTAAACAAAGAATCTGACACAGAAGGAGAAAACAATGGCGAATGAGTTAGAGCAGCTACACTTTGATGTGTTCGGGGATTTGCCCGTAGAGACACGAAACGAAATTAAGGCCGAACTGGAGCAGCTTGACTGTGCAATTAAAGAGACTGTGCAGGCACATATCAATTTAGGCAAACACTTTGCGCGAATTGGAAATATAAAAGAATCACAAAGGCAGTTTGTATACGCTAAAGAAATCGGAGGAGATAAATCGTGGGTGAATTAGACAATCTTTTTTCTGACCTTACACCAGAAACAGTACAAGAGTTATCACTTATCGAGGAGCGGGTTAAGATACACTTGAAACATACGGCTGAAGGTATAGTTGCAACAGGCGGAGAGCTATTGAAAGCTAAAGAGAGGTTAGGACATGGGCGGTTCTTATCATGGGTAAAGGTGAAGTTTGAGATGAGCAATCAATCAGCATTGAGGTGTATGCAGGTTTATGAACGATTTGGGGATAAAAACAACAATTTGTTGAATTTGGGTACAAGCGTTTTATATTTACTTTCTGAGCGCTCAACCCCCGACGAGGTAGTAAACGAAGTCTTAACGCGCACAGAGGCAGGCGAAACGCTAACAGTAGAGCAAGTAAGAAGCCTTAAAATGCAGTTAAAGGCAAAGGAAGCTGTAGCTAAACAGGAACTGGAGCGGGCAGAAAAGTTTAAGTCGGAGAACTATCAGCTTCTTGATTCAGTGGCGGATTTAAAATCTAAGCTGGCCGAACAACCGAAGGAGGTAGTCAAGGAAGTCGTCAGAGAGGTTAAGGTTGAGGTCGTCAAAGAAGTCATACCGGAAGGGTACACGTCTGTAGAGCAGGCCATAGCAGAGGTATCAGGCTTCGGGCGAAGGTAAAAGAGGGAATCCCTGCCCGTGTGGGTGCTGGTGTCCTGTCCCGATAGCCATTAATCCTTGCCATATCCCCAAGAAATGACCACCGTCGTAGTTGTTATATTTTATAAGTATTTTATTTTTCTATTTTCAGTGGCTGAAAAGTGGCGTGGAAAGCCAATCGAGGCCGCGAACTATGAGAGATTTAGTGTGAACTATGAGAAATGTTACGCGGATACCGCCTTAACTATGAGAGATTTAGTGTGAACTATGAGAAATTTAGTGTGAACTATGAAATGTGTTGACTTATTCTCATAGATATATTAATATCCTGTCATGGCAAAAAAGGCACTGAAACACCTTGTGGTAAAATCAAACGAGCTTGTCGAGGCGCACTATCGGTTATCACTGAATGAGCAAAAAATCATACTGGCCATGATTTCACGGATTAAGCCTGATGACGCTGATTTTAAGCCGATACGTTTTTCAGTAGAGGAATTGACAGAAATGATGGGCGTATCTGGTGGTGCATATCACACGGAGATAAGGGCGATTGCAAACAATTTAAGGCATAGAGATTTACATATCTATAATTCAAAAGAGGATTCATATCTTGATATAGGCTGGTTATCAGCAAGCAAGTATTATAAAGGCAAAGGATATATCGAATTGAGATTTGACCCATATCTAAAGCCATACCTGTTACAACTCAAAGAGCGATTTACCGCATATCAACTACAAAACGTCATGCAATTAAATAGTCTATATGCGATAAGAATATATGAAATACTAAAACAGTACGGCAAAATAGGTAAACGTGAATTTGATATAATCGAGCTACGAAAGGTGTTAGGAATTACCGACAATGAATATAAACTCTATGGCGACTTTAAAAGATTCGTATTACTAACCGCACAAAAGGAACTATCCGCCAAAACAGACCTGCAATTTTCCTTCGAGGAAATCAAGACTGGCAGAGCGGTAACGAGCCTACAATTCCACGTTGTAACGAGGCTGCCAGAACCGCCACAGGACGCAATAGCCGCTGACTACACAATCCATGACGAATATGACCTTGCCGTGTCCAAGCTGCCCGATTACGAGCGGGGATTATTTCAGAGGTTACAGAAGACCTACCTGCTAAGTAAGAAGCAATCACACGAGGTAGTTACCGGACATTTACCACGAGAGGGCAAGGAAAGAATAGAAGGTGTCCTGGATTATTGCCATACCTACCATAAGAAGGCCGCAAGGATAGACCCCAAAGCGCACTTAGGCGCGATAACGTGGACGGCGTTCAAGGACGGCTGGCAGGTAGAGCAGCAGGATTTATTTAAAGAGACCGTCCCGACCTATAAAAAAATAGAACCGCCACCTGAACCAACAGAGGAAAACAAGGCAGAGGTAAAAGCAATGTTGGCTGATTTCTTTAAGCGGTTTTCCACATAGGCACGCAGAGACCCCGACCAAAATATATTTCCTGCCGGTTGAATTTGACGGCAAAATATTTTAAAAATAACACTTGACATTGGTATTCGCTTTCAGTTTAATATGTATTATGAGTATAGTAGATACTATCTATCAGAAAGAGCTTGTGAGCTTAGGGTTAAAAGGAAGTCAAATATCGACCGTAATTGATAACGCCGATGTTTTTCAGGGAATGCCGCGGGGGAAGGGTTACGCAATCGCCTACAACTTCAATCAGGCCGTCTTCGTCGTACTGGGGGCGCAATTGATTAAACTAGGTGTGTCGGCGCGAAATATGAACCGCGCCCTGGTTGATATATCGCACGTTGATTTTGGTGAAGAAGAGGTTAGGGCGAATATATACGGCGACCCTCTTTTTACGAAAGGGGAGACTTCTTTACCACCAGACCAAAATCCAAAAATCGAAAGATTAAACAATTCTAAGGTGCTTTGGGTAGCATTCGACGTACAACTATTGCCGCCAGTACGCAAAGTTGAATGTCATAATATCGTAACTGGAAAGACGACAAAATACACAGAGAAGAGACAAACAGCGGCGACCCTCACCCAGATTGTGAGGTGGGACTATATGAATATTGATGTAAGACGGCGGAGTTGGGGACATATTGAGATTTACCTGCCTTCGGTACTGGATGGTGTTAAGGGGCTGTTTTAGTTTTTTTACATTAAACTGATAGCAGGTGCTATCAGGATTGCAAAGGAGATAGAAGCATGGAAGGACAGCGTTTAGTAGGGCCAAAAGAAGCGGCGGAATACTTGACCGTATCGGAGCGAACACTGGCAAGTTGGCGCAATTACCGACGCGGGCCGACATTCAGGAAGTTGGGAAAAGCCACGCGATATGCTATCGAAGACCTTGATAGCTTTCTATCTCAAGCGGTTGTAGCAACGAAGCCCACAAGGGCAGTGTAGAACGCAGTGTTACACGGTGTAACGATATTGGAAAAAGCAAAAACCGGAGTGGGGACTCCGGCTATGGGATTGTTGGTATTCATAGACCTGACACCTATGATTGTACCATAAATCCCCTGTAAAAACAAGCAAAATATAGGGGGAGTAATTAAAGTGATACGAATACAATCTAAAACATTCTTTAACCTTGCTGACCTGTTCGCGTACTTTTCAGGATTACGAGGCAAGCCGGACGTGTCTTATGAATGAGAAGTTTGAACCAGAACTCCGAAGCAAAATCAACCCGCAGGAATATTACGGCCAGCGCGTCGAGGGATACAAAGCCAAACCAGACGGCGGGGGCAGTTTTTTATGTTCTTTCCATGAAGAGAAGACCGCCTCGGCCAGCCATACAGCAGACGGGAGATGGCACTGCTTTGGAAGCGCGGCATGTGGCGGTGGCGACCTGTTCGACTTCCACATGAAACTTTACAGCCTTGACCGAAAGGCCGCAGTGGCAGACCTGGAAAGGTTGTATGGCGGCACTCCTGCCAGTCCTGCACAGCCGCAGACACAAGCGGCGAAGTCTATAAAATGGGCTTCCAAGGACGATGTTGACATGGCGCACAACGCGTTGATAGGTACGGCGAAGCTGCAGGAATTTCAAAGCAGGTACGGGCTTAACACTGAGACAGTCAGGCGGTATCGGTTGGGTTTATTGGCTGGAAAATTCACCATCCCAATTTCAATGGGCGATGGCCGATTCAACCTGAAACAACACAAAGGGGTGCAGACTAAAGGCGCAAGCGCGGTGCTCTATCCTCATGATGTAGTGGGAAGGCTTAAGGCCGGAGATATCGAGAGAGCCATTATTGCCGAAGGGGAATTCAAAGCGCTCCTGCTAAATCAAATTATCAATGAAAAACGTATCGCGGCGATCTCCGGTACTGCCGGGGCCGCAACGTTTAACGCTGGATGGGCTAATCTCTTTCGAGGCGTGGATGTTGTCTTGTGTTTCGATGACGACGACGCGGGCAGGGATGCCACAGTCAAGGTTGCGGCCCTGCTTGACGGCATCGCGGCCAGCGTTTTGGCGGTGGTTTGGCCGTCATGGCCGGAGGCTGACAAGAAGCTGAAAGATATAACCGATTTTGTAAACCTTGGGAACTCAAAGGACGATGTTCTAAGGCTGATTGACGGTGCCGTGCCGGTGGAGATTCCTGTAAAAGAGGAAACAGAGGGGCAGCTTGACCTATCGAGAGCATTGATAAGTATTCGGGATATTAGGGGAATGGAGATAAGCCAAAACTATATTTGCGATAAAATCTTACCTGCACAGAGCATAACTCTACTGTCCGGCGCGGGCGGTGTCGGTAAATCTACCTTTGCCTTACTACTTGTGGAGGCCATAGCACAGGGGAATCCCTTTCTTGGATGTTCAACAATCCTCAGGCCTGTTATCTACGTGGACTTTGAAAACTCTATGCCGACCATTAACGAGAGAGCCAAGCGGTATGAGCTTGACAGCTTTCACGTATGGCACACGGCTAATGAGATACAGCCGCCGCGTATTGACGCTAAGGAATGGGAATTGTACAAACAGCTACCTCAAGGAGCTATCCTGATATTCGACACGTTACGGGCTTGCCAGAACGGAGATGAGAACTCCAGTCAGGATATGCAAAAGGTGATGAGCCGGTTTAAGGAACTTCGAGATATGGGATTTACAATAATCCTACTACACCATACAGCCAAAGGCGATAGTACGAGATATAAGGGCAGTACGGCCATACAAGACCTTTGCGACCACAGCGTGGTACTCCAGAAGTTGAAGCGCGGCACTCAGGACGAGATTTTTGACGATGATGACACTGATGTTCAATACAAACTTTGCACGAAGGATAAGACCAGATACGCGCCGTTTTCTATATTTCTAGAGTTTGAGCTTAATAGAGGCTTTTATCCTGCCGAAAAAGACCCGCGCGGAGACCACCTTGAGGGCATGGCCGAGGTAATTAAATCGCTTGGAGACCCGCCGTTGCAAAAGGACATTGTTAAAAAGGCAAAGGCCGACCTTGATATTGGCAAGGATACGACCCTTAAAGTTTTAGATTATGGAGAGGCTAAATTTTGGAAATCCGAGCAATCAAAAAAAGGGCAACCAAAACGTTACCGGCTGATAATAGATTGAGACCTGAAAATAGATTACTAAACACGCTTCTAAGCAATATCGTAGAAACGCAAGCCGGTAAAAAGGTAAAGATTGGCTTAAACAAAGGTGTTTCATGTTTCTACCTGCATAATAGAAACGCACAGAAACGCAGAAACGAGAAAAGGGGGATAAGGTACGGACAGACAGACTCAAAAGTCTGTCGTACTACCTATCTTATAGCTCATAGAAACGTAACAGAGACCGATTTTATAGACGTAGTATCTATGCCGTTCTTTACGTTTCTATCGTTTTCGCATATAGGGGGGTAGAAACGCAGAAACGCTATTTTTTCAGACGGCATTTTAGACACAAAAATGACCGGCACATGAGGCCGGAAACTATCACGCGGGGATCGAACGCAGGGCAAAAACAAGAATCCGGCGTAAGGCCGGAAAATAGGGGGGAACATGCTGAACATAGAAATTAAATCAGACATACGGATTAAGGGGGCAGACCTACCGGCGCCAGTGCTTAAGACCATAAAGGACAGGCTGACAATGCCGAACCCTGTCTATATTGAGAACGAGAAACGGGGACGTTGGAACGGGAACACCGAACCTGAATTATTTTATTATGAGTTTGTAGACGGACATGACGGGGTACGGGTGAGTATGCCACGAGGGTTTATCTATCAGCTTATCGGAATACTAAAAAGCTACCGGATAGAATACACCATCGAGAACCACGCCACGAGGTTTAAGCCGATTGCTTTTACCTTTACTGGCAAGCTGTACCCACACCAAAAGAAAGCCCTGGACGCTATCTTGAGTAAAAAGTACGGGGTATTGTGTGCGCCGACCGGAAGCGGTAAAACAGTAATCGGGCTTGCGGCCATAGCCAAGCGGCAGCAGCCGACACTAATCATAGTCCACACAAAGGAGCTTCTTCAACAGTGGCAGGCACGGGCAGGGCAATACTTAGGCTTGAGCAAAGACGAAATCGGACTTATCGGAGACGGCCACAAGCGCATAGGCGACCGATTGACCATCGGTATTAAGAACACGCTGGTAAACGTCATAGACGAAATCAAAGACCTCTTCGGCTCTGTGGTGGTGGACGAAGCTCATCACTGTCCGGCGGCCAGCTTTACGGACATAGTAAGCCGTTTAAGCGCGGCGTACATGCTTGGATTATCGGCAACGCCATACCGCAAGGACAGGTTGACGCGGGTAATCTATTTCTATCTTGGTGATAAAATCCATGAGATAGAGACAGCCGACCTACAAGAGAGCGGCCATATTCTTAAAGCAACACTTGAAGTAATTGAAACAGGCTGGGACTACGATTATGCGGACGATTATTCAGCCATGATAACAGAACTGACAGAAGATGAGGTGCGGAATGAGGTAATCCTTGAGGCCGTCTTAGGGCAGCTACAGGCCGATAGCGGTATAGCGTTAGTGTTGTCCGATAGAAAAGAGCATTGCCGGTATCTGTGTGGGGATCTCGTAGGTCAGGGCGTGAGAGCGGCGTTACTCTTGGGTGATATGGGAAAGAAGGAACGGGCTGCCATAGTGGACGGTCTACGAGCTGGTGAGTATCATGCTTTGGTTGCTACAGCGTCTTTAATCGGAGAGGGCTTTGACTTGCCGGACATATCGTCTATCTTTCTGACAGTGCCTATCAAATTCAGCGGGCGGCTTATTCAGTACATAGGCCGTGCATTGAGGACAGCAGCCGGTAAGACAGAGGCAAAAATTTATGACTTCTTAGACCAGAACGGCGTATTACAGGCAAGTTTCAAGAGCCGATTAAGAGCTTATGGCCGTATGGGAATTAGAGACAGAGGCCGGAGCATGTGTCGAGGCATAGAGGGTAGGAGCTTTCCTTTACGGGGTGCGGGTAACGGCTGGATTTTAATAACAAAAAAGTAGTAATATGAAAAGGGCAGCTTTATAAAAAAGGCAAAACAAGGGGGGTAATGCCATGCCAGTACGTAGGCTGAACACACTATCAGACCTGAGAAGGTATCTTGCGCACGTTGTAAATGAGGTTGAGGCTGACCGCATGACGGCAGACAAAGGGGGAAAACTTGGTTATCTTGCTAATATAATGCGGGGGATTATCAGCGAGAGCGACCTTGAGGAAAGAATCAGAAAACTTGAGGCACAGTTAAAGGGGGGCAACTAAATGAACAACTTGGATAAACGACTTGATAAAATCGAAGGCATGACGCGGTATCAAAAGACAGAGGAAATCACACCAGAGGCGAACGAGGAGATAGACCTGCTGGCAGTGGCAACAGATATTCATGTATCGCTAAAACGGATACGGAAACGGGCTGAGGAGATAGGCGACTCTAAGACAGTCATGGATTGCCTCAAGCGGCTGATAGAAAACAGTGAATTGCTATTGAGGTTAAGGGGCAGCACAGAGGTTGGCGGCGGACTGATGGGAAGTCAGGCGGAACAAGAAATGATAGGCAAACTACTCAGGGCGTTAGACGGGATGCCGGAGGCACGGCAAAAAATCGTCGAGGCGTTGAAAAGTGAGAGATAGCCGGTAACAAGCCGTTTCGTGCCATATTTGTTATGCCGACACACAGAGCCGATGACCCGTTCTTTGACAGGTTCGTTCTCTTGTGGTAGAATAGAGGTATTAAAACTGTCTGTCAAAGGTGAATGTTCCCCTGAAACAGTGTCGCCGGAGATGGGTTGGTTGTCAGGGGCAGTCAACCCCGTCCTCTTATATAATTTATCTCCTTTTAAATCCTTGACCGGCTTTTGACAGGTTCAGTTGGTTGTGGTAAAATATAATTGCCCTCAGGAGACGGCACATCTTCTGATGTTGGCATGGGGACATCAGACGCGGATATGGTGTCTTTCGTCAGCTCCGCCGGGGCAGTGGTTACCGGGCTGCTGCCCTTGAGTGTGCGCCAGTTTAAGGGTGTACCGCGGTGACACACGCACTCCGTAATAGCACTCTTAAAGTATCGTTGCTTTTGCCCCGTGCGCCGTGTATCCTCCACCTGACTTTCACTTGGAGCGGTGCTAATAAGTGGGGCTAACTGTTCAGGGTTGGCTGAGGGATTGCGCACCCCTCCAAAGGCAACGTCATAGCTATCAAGAAGCCCGCCTGCTTTGGCGGGATGCCCCAGCGGGGGAGAGGCGGCTCTCTTGTCGTTGGCACGAGTTATTGTAAGCATCCTGCCTTTCTTGATTTCTCTTGATATTACCTGCCAAATCCTTTACACTAATAGTATGAGCCTGCTGCCCCGGACGAGACGCGCTGCCTGAAAAGGTATCTTCCGCCCGCAAATCTGTACCCGCAGCGGGCTTTTCTATTTCTGTTAGGCTGTCTTTTTTGCCGTTAATTCCTGCCGTATCCCCAAGAAACGACCACTGTCCTTGTTGTTATATTTTAATATAACAGATTTTAATACTTTTCAGTGGCTGGAAAGTGGCGTGGAAAGCCAATCTAAGGAGCGAACTATCACCTAAACAGAGTGAGTTATCACATAAACAGAGCGGATACGGGTTAAACTATCACATAAACGGAGCGAACTATCACCTAAACAGAGTGAGTTATCACATGTTGATAAAGGCATGATAGATATATTATTATGCCTTTATGAGAAAGAAGCCATTAAACAAAAAATCCTTAGTCGTAAAATCGAATGAGATTAACGAAGCCCATTACAAGTTAAGCGCAAACGAGCAAAAGTTGATACTCACCATGATTTCACAGATACAGCCGGAGGACGCTGATTTTAAGCCGTATCGGATAGAGATAAAAGAGTTGAGGGATTTATTAGGCATAAGCACGGGCGACATATACCCTATGGTGGCAAAAATGGCTAAGGACTTGAGGGCAAGAGAGCTGGTGTTTTACAATTCGGGAACAGATTCTTATCTAAATGTAGGCTGGTTATCGGCCAGTGAGTATTTTCAGAGCAAAGGCTATGTTGAGTTAGAGTTTTCCCCAAGATTAAAACCATACTTGCTACAGCTCAAACAAAGGTTTACGTCATACAGATTACAGAATATAATTCAGCTCAAAAGCGGATATGCAATAAGGCTATACGAGCTGCTCCGGCAGTACGGCAAAATAGGCAAGCGTGAGTTTGAGGTAATCGAACTACGAAAGATTTTAGGGATTGCCGACAATGAGTACAGGCTATACGGCCATTTCAAAGAAAGGGTATTGCTTGTGGCACAGAAAGAGCTGGCCGCCAAAACAGACCTGCAATTTTCCTTCGAGGAAATCAAAACAGGCCGGGCAGTAACGAGCCTTCGTTTCAACGTCCTCACCCGCCTACCGGAGCCGCCACAGGACAGCATAGCCGCTGACTATAAAGTGAATGACCCCTACGATATAGCCATAGAAAAATTGCAGCCCTATGAACGTGATCTCTTTCAGAGGTTACAGAAGACCTTTAAGCTGTCTAAGAAACAAGCCCACGAGATTACAACCGGATACTTGGCCCGGGATGGTAAAGAGCGTGTCGAAGGTGTTATGGACTACTGTCATGCTTACTGGCAAAAATCCCTTAAGATAGATCGCACGGCGCATATCGGCGCAATCACGTGGACGGCGTTTAAAGATTCGTGGCAAATACAGCCCTCTTTATTTCAGGAGCCGATAAAGAAGCCCGTAAAGAAAGAAATACCGCCAGAGCCGACAGAAGAGGAACGAGCAGAGGTTAAGAGACTGCTTGCAGAGTGGCGGAAGCAATACGATAAGTCAAACGCGCCTGAGAATGACCCCACGGCTTTGGAAGGCACGGCAGGAACAGGCATTTGACATGCCGGACGATAGTTTGTGTGGCTTTAAGTTAAAAACGCGTCTATGGCAATCGTAGGGCGTCTGGTGAGGTATCGGTTATTTAATGCCGTGTTGACCTGCCGCAATGCGCCCAGAGCTTCACGTAATAGCCGTAGAGCGCGTATCAGGGAAGGGTATCAGCTACACGAGCGGGGATTAAGAGGCCAACGCAAAATTGCGCCGACCGGATTCTGTATCACTTCACACGCGCGCGACATGCAAGGGTATCAATCGGCTTTCCCGACAGTCCCGACCACAGGTGCAGACAGATGTTCAGGCTGCTTAATGGGTGCGGTGTTCGGCGTGTGGGCAGCCTTGAACGGCTTGAAACACTTGTTGACGTGTGTTTTATTCAGTCCTTTGGCACGGCTGAACTCTGCTTCGGTGTAGTCAGGATTCGCCGCTTTCATTTCCTGATATTCAGACCACAAGGACGGCCAGTCATGCTTTCCTTTCGGGGTGTGCTTAGGTGCTGTCTTTTCCTGTACGGGCTTCTTTGGTATATCGGGCATATCGAGACTTGTTTCAGGCTGCTTATCAGGTATTACAGTATTGCCATGCTTTTTAATGGCTGTATCAATCTGCATACTATTAGCGTTTGCATACTGTATTAAAATGTTTTCCACTAAATCAGACAGTGTTATGTCTTTTGCTACTGATATATAACGCAGACTTTTAACAACGTCCGGAAGCAATCTAAACGATACTGATACTCTTTCCTCTTGTTCGCGTTTCTTTGCCATAGTATAACCTCACTTTATCGCTTGTACTAAAAACTACTGCTATGCAGTATCATAGTTATTATATCATAAAAAGATACAATAATAAAATAATTATCTTGACTTGTATGTTTCTATCGGTTAGAATAAATAATATTACGGTATTACAGTCGTTAAAATAAATAACCGTAAAGAGGTGGCAAACATGAAAGCAATCGGGTATATCAGAGTAAGCACAGAGGAGCAGGCACTTGAGGGTGTATCACTGGATAACCAAAAGGAACGTATCACGGCGTACTGCCAGTACAAAGGCTATGAGCTGGTTGACGTTATCGCAGACGAAGGTATATCGGGCGGTAAGAATAAAGCGCGTGTCGGCTTCATATCTCTA
Source organism: Nitrospirota bacterium (assembly GCA_015233015.1). Classification (GTDB taxonomy): domain Bacteria; phylum Nitrospirota; class Thermodesulfovibrionia; order Thermodesulfovibrionales; family Magnetobacteriaceae; genus Magnetominusculus. Next base: position 17,568 of record JADFYO010000067.1, read on the forward strand.
CTGGACACGATAGAACGGGGTGATATAGAAATAGTGGTGCTTTACAGTCTTGAGCGGCTATCGAGGGATATGTTGACGCTTTTAAGCCTTGAGAGGCTTCTTAATGAGCATGACGTACAGCTTCATACTATCGAGGGCGCGGTTGATACTTCGAACCCTGACGGCTTTATGAGCTTTGCAATGAAGGCATTTTTAGGTGAAATGGAACGCAGACAAATTAAACACAGAACCGCTAAGGCCATGCAACACAAGAAACGGCACGGCGAAGTTGTAGGAAGTATTCCTTATGGCAATATAAGGGCAGGCAAAGAACTGGCCGTATCGAGTGAAGAGCTGGCCGTAAAGGGTATGGTAAACGTCCTGTATGGCAAAGGGTATAATCTATCGGGTATATGCCGGACACTGAAAGCCCAGGGCATTAAGACCAGAGCCGGAAGGGACTTTGACGGGACACAGGTTAAGCGCATGATAGACGGCTATCAGGAAAAGTATCAGAGAACGAACACGGCGTTAAGCCAAAACATCAGGACATTCATTGAGGCGATAGCATGAAGAGACCAACGAAAAGAAAAAAGATAGACAAGGGGAACGGTATGTCTATCTTTTCAGGCGAGACGAAGGAAATCTTAAAGCGCATGAAGGATAAAGAGCCGGAGCTTGCGGAGATTGTCGAACGCGACACTGAACCAAAACCAAGTATGCCAGTAAACGAGAATGACGGCGGTTAAATCAAAACCTGTCTGTGTGCTTTACGGCAAGCCTGCCCTGCTGGTAGAATGTAGCGGCAAGCAATTACAAAATAGGGGGACACCATGACTAAACCAGAATTAATCGAAGCAATTAGTAAGAAGACCACAGGGCTTAAGAAAAAGGATGTTGAAGCAGTCCTTGACGCATACTATGAGACTATAACAGAAACACTGGCACATGGTAACAATATCGGCGTAAAGGGATTCGGGACGTTTGCAGTCCATGAGCGTAAAGCCACGACCGCCCGCAATCCACAGACAGGCGAAAAGATAGACGTGCCTGCTAAGAAGGTGGTTAAATTCAGTCCGGCCAAACAATTGAAAGAAGCCGTTGAAGGGTAAAACCTAAACCCATGCCGATAGCGACAAAACTTTAAAGCAGGTGTTATACTATGTTTATGGAAACTATCACTATACATGACCCGAAATATGACCAGGGTTACGACTTGGAAACGATAATTTTACAAGACCCGACGTATGACCCTGACTATGGTTTAAAGTTAAAGCCGGAAGTGGAGCAAGAGCTAATAGAGAGCTTGAAGGAAATCGAGGAAGGCAAAAAAGGGATACCCATAGAAGAGGTAATACAGCAACTTGGCTTATGAGTTAGATGTTCTACCAAAAGCAATAAAAGCACTTGCCGAAATTGACCCCTCAATAGCCAAAAGAATTGCCGATAAATTAAGATGGCTTTCTAAAAACATAGAAGACTTAACGCCGTTACCTTTAAGCGGTAATTTAGCGGGATTCTATAAGCTATACATAGGTGTCTACAGAGCCGTTTACAGTATAGACCACAATAACAAAACCGTAACCGTTCACAAGGTGGGACACCGTAAAGACGTTTACGATTAATCCGAGCAACCTTCCTTCATGCCATTACCCTTGAAGAGGTTAAGACCCTCAAGGCGCAGCTTGCGGCCAAATCGAAGGGGAAGGAGAAAACAATGACGAATGAGGCGGAGCAGCTACGCTTAGACATGTTTGGGGATTTGCCCGTAGAAACACGGAACGAAATCAAGGCCGAACTGGAGCAGCTTGACTACGAAATCAACCGTACTGTTCAGGGGCATATCGCTATGGGGAAGCATTTCACACGGGTTAAGGAGCTGGCCGGTCACGGGGTGTTTATGGAGATTTGCAAAGAGCGGTATCCAGAGTTGTCTATTCGCATGATTGATGA
>JADFYO010000068.1 GCA_015233015.1 Nitrospirota bacterium
ATAAAGTCTCGTATTTCCTACGTTCTTTACAGAAATTACCAGACATAATTCGCAGCTTTTTTATGCATAAAAAATTACAATATGCGCTATAAATATGTCCACTTACTTATGTACTGATTAATAACTCTCTGCCCTTAGCCTCTCCGTTTAGATGAAATGTGTCGCGGTTGAATACGCGGTTGAAATCGAGGGTCATCTTTCCCGTCGTCAAGTCGTATATGCAATACCACGGTTCAAGTCTCTCTGGAGTTTCGTCATGGTGGCCGTAGATTTCAATCAATACAGATTTCGAGTCGCTTGACCATCGTACAGCCTCCGCATAACTGTGACCATACAGGAGTATTGTATTTCGCTTGTACCTCTTAAAGACGTGCGTTTTATATTTCTTATGCGTCTTTTCAAAAAGTTCCCACGCCTTCATATATAAATTTTCTATTTCTTCATATTTCAAGCCCTTAACTCTTTTATATAAAAGGGGGTCTGTATCAGTGGTTCCACTTCTATCGTTTATAACAAGCCACTTCTCATCCGGTGAGATAAGCACACTTGCGTCTCGTTCATATGAGTAAAGGAGTTCTCTGTCAGATGGGTTCTTCGCCGAAAATAGCCATATATCACCAGAATTGTCTTGTGGATGCCCTCCTAAGAGCCTAACGATTATATTTCCTTCTGGTGAGGTGTATTCCTTTTTCAGGTATTTTTTAGGTTTTATATCTTCCCCGTAACATTGCTTTGAGACTGATGCATTCAATAACCCACAGATGGCGATAATTCCACATAAATAAAGCATATTAACAGTTCTTTTCATATCGCAATTTCCTCCTTCGCTATTATATCATGGCGCATAATCAACAGTATATAAAAACCTTTAGCCCCGCGAAAGTAAGACTAAAGGTTTTCTCTAAAACGCTATGCTATTCCTTATCCTTATTTCTTCACATTTTTCTCCCTCCACTTTTCTATCGTCTCTTTCATATCCTTTTGCACCATCTTGCATTCCGCCATCGTCTCGCAGGTTTTCATCATGATTGGTCTCCTTCCGCAGTTCGATTCACCACAGAATTTATCAAGAGAACCCTTGTGAAAATCTACTATATTGGTAGGACTTGGACATTTTTGCTTCACACCATTGTCATCCGTATATGAGGCATACATACCAGTGTCATTTACTTTGCGTATTTCTATGTTGCCATTATCCTTACCCATATCCCCTACGACGACATAGTTTGTTCTCACTTTGGGATCTTTGTTATATGAGAAGATTCTATTTATTGCCACAGCGTTGGGGTCATGTCCATAAAGCTCGCCTTTTGCTGTCGGGGCATCATCATCTCCTTTATACTCAGATGCCTGGCCTATCCAATAGTCATCTCCAACATATTTTGCTACATCTTTGTCAGGGAATGTACGGTTATGTTCGGCAAGTATTTCCCTCGATAACCTAAACATTTCTTTAAAGCGTTTTACAAAATCCCCATGGAATTTGTCAGGTATGGCAAACTCATCACCATGAATCACGGCCTTCGGCTTATCATTCTTTGGAGCTTCCCCAGCGTTTTTCGCTTGAAGCTCGTTGTTACCCTCTGGATAGCTCCCATCCATCAGTCCGGTGTCAGGATTTTGTCTGTAATTGTCTTTACTCATTTACTACCTCCTTGAAATATGTTTTATAGTATCACACCAATAGCATGATATAATATCATAGCAAAACAACATGAATTATTTGTCAAGGGTTATTTTCAGGTCAGAATGTGGTCAGGTCTTGCTGTGACATAAATGATAATGATATGTCGAAGTCAATATGGCACGTCCACTCAGATTAGACTTTCCAGGTGGGGATGGCAATTCCGGGGACATAATACTTAATTCGGGTGAAGGAATCTGTGGGAACTCAGCAGACACATCCCTGCATTACCACGCACATCCCGCGACGGTAGAGTTTTTAATCAGGATTCTGTTATCATATCACTATAAAGTCCATAACGTCGGCCGCCTGCGGCCAGTTTTAAATTGAAGAATATCCCGATGAGACGATTGAAGATTATAAGAAATACTATAGTCGCCCTGATAGTCGTATTGATTACGGCGGCGGCGGTGTTTTCTGCGCCTGAATTTTCTTCTAAGGTGCTCACTGACGGCGAAAGGCAGTGGCTTGCCTCGCATAAAAAGATTCGGGTTGGCGTGTTCCCCGACTTTCCTCCGTTTGAGTTCGTCAATGAACAGGGACATTACACCGGAATTGCCGCCGACTATATGCAGCTCATTAACAAACGCCTCGGTCTGGTTTATGACAGCATAGAAAACGTCCAGACAGAGGAAATTAAGGACATGGTAAACGCAAATCGCCTCGATGTCATCCCCTGTCTTGGTATAACTCCCGAGCGGGAAACTTATCTGATATTTACTAAGCCCTATCTTGAGATTCCGGTTGAGATAATCACCAAAAAATCGTCAAATATCATGACGCTCAATGACTTAAAGGGGAAAAAAGCCGCTATTGTCTCCGGTTATGACGAAGAGGAGTTAATAAGGCACAACCACGCCAGTATAAATATCGTCTCTGTCCCAAAGATGGAAGACGGCCTTAAGGCAGTGTCCTTTGGAGATGTTGACGCGTTGATAGGAAACGTCTTTTCTATCACCTATCACTCAGGGAAAATGGGCATTAACAACATCAAAATTGCGGGAAGCACGGGTTACATATATAAACCAGCCATTGCCGTCAGAAAGGACTGGCCGGAGCTGGCCGCCATCATCGAAAAGACCCTCGAGGGCATGACCGCCGCCGAGAAAGAGGATATATACAGACAATGGGTGCGTCTGGAAAAATTCGGGGTTGGCAGCAAGCGATTATTACTTGTCCTTCTCATTATTACTTTGACCGCCGCCGCAGCCGTATTTTTGTTGTTTATCTGGAAAGAACGCCTCAAGGCAAGAGTAGCCGAGAAGACAAGAGAACTCGAACTCTCTAAAGAGGAACTCGAAAAGGCCCGCAGTGAACTCGAAAAAAGAGTTACCGAACGAACCTCTGAACTCAGAGAGGCCAATGAAAAACTTAAAATTGAAATCATCCAAAAGCAATCGGCAGAGATAGCCCTGAAAGAGAGCGAGACCAAGTACCGCTCCCTGTTCAGCTCGATGAACGACGCGGTTGCCCTTCATGAAATTATATACAACAACAAGCGCGAGGCCATAGATTTTCGCGTGCTCGACGTAAACCCCGCCTATGTGGACGTGATGGGTATTCCGCGCGAGCGGGCACTGGGGACGCTCTCCAGAGTGCTCTTTGGCGAGCACTCCCGGCAGTTTATAGAACTGTTTGTAGGCGTCGCTCAAAAAGGTATCCCGATGTCGGTAGAGGTTAGTCTGCCAGCGATTGGAAAACACTTTAAAGTCTCGGTGTTCAGCCCTGCGAAGGAGCGTTTTGCCGCAATATTCTCCGATATAACAGAACATAAAATTCTCGATGACGCCCTCAAAGCAAGTGAAGAGAAATTCAGAGAACTTGCCGATATGCTGCCCGCCATAGTGTTTGAAATAAACGAAAAGGGGCTTTTTACATTTACCAATCGCTGTGGTATCGAGACCCTATGTCTCACACAGGAAACAGATGGGCTGGATATATTGAATACTATCGGGGATGAGAGCCTCGAAGATTTTAAGGAACACCTGGCCATGATAATCGAAGAACAAAAGACGAGCGGCGGTGCGGAGTTTAAATTAAAGTCAGCGGATGGCCGTATCATCCCTGTTTTTATCTACGCAAGCGCGATAATTCGCGACGGCTCAGTCACAGGCGTAAGGGGTGTTGCGGTCGATATAACCGAACGGGTAATGTTTGAGAAAGAGCTTCATGAGAAATCATTGCAGCTGGAGCGTCTGAATAGCGGCCTCGAGGCCAGAGTCAAGAATGAAATCGCAAAGACCATAGAGCAACAGCATGTCCTCATCCAGCAATCCAGACTGGCTTCGATGGGCGAGATGATCGTCAACATTGCCCACCAATGGAGCCAGCCGTTGAGCGCCCTTAACCTGATTTTAATGAACATCAAAGAGGCCTCGGACTTCGATGAGCTGGACAAACCATTCATCGAAGAATTCACCATGAAGGGCCAGCAGCAGATAAAAAGAATGGCCGCGACAATCGACGAATTCAGGAATTTCTTCAAGCCTGACAAAGAGAAAGAACTTTTTGACGTTACGAAATCCATAAAAGATGCGTTGAAGCTCCTTAGCGGCTCATTTAATAATTATCTGATTTCCACCCGGTTAAATTCCACAGGCGACATTGCCATATACGGATATCCTCACGAATTCTCACAAGTTGTTCTAAACATCCTCAGCAACGCAAAAGAAGCCATAATACGTGTCCGCAGCGTGGACGGCATGATAGCTATCGATGTCTTTCATGACGGGGAAAATGTTCGTATCAATATCACCGACAACGGCGGCGGCATAGACGAGCTTTTAATCGGCAATGTGTTCGAACCGTATTTCCAGGCAAAGGGACAAGCAGGTATCGGTCTCTATATGTCAAAAAGAATAATCGAAGAGCACCTAAGCGGCTCAATAGTGCTTAAAAACGTAGAAGGCGGTTCGCAATTCACGATTGTCCTGCCGGCTCAAAAACCTGAACTGCATATTTAATCACGTTTATAATAGCAACCCGGAAGCAGCAGCGGCAGTAGATAATAGCCGAATTCCATCGTATAACTGTATCTGGGGTTTGGAAATGCCGTGGCCGCAACCCCAATAGCGTGAAGCAGGACGGCACTGCCCATTGCAAATAGTATAAATGCCCCCATGTTTTTCCATCCCGAACGAATAAGGCACACAGCGCTGAGAACAAAGGCTATGATAAATGATGCCGGCCAGAACCAGTTCCTGAATATGGCACGATGCAGCTTTGTGTAGATAAAATAATGAAACCACTGTAAATTCGTCGCGGCGTATTCGCCCGCGTGGGCGGTAAGTCCGCCATGAACAGCCGTTTCCTCTGTGAAATGAGGCAGCGGATGTGGCTTGAGGTATCTCATCAGGGCGGTGCCGCCGCCTTCCTCAGTTATATATAAAGACGAATAGCTGCCGTTTATACTGTTGTAAACATCGCTGTCAGCGCCGGCATTGTCAAAATAAATCACTAAGAATACTAAGAACTTTTTCATAAACTCAAGGGGATGTTTTTCTATGGTGTCAAAGAGCAGAGTTCTTAAGACCCTTTTCATTTCCTCTGTTGACCGATTTCCAAGTGCCTCTGAAATCGGCCCCGTGATGCCGCCGTCTCCGCCGCCCCTGTTGTAAATTGCATCTATCGTCTCATTGTATTTTTTTATGTCCCATGTAGAGTTTAGCAAGGCCCTTTCTTCGGGCGACGCATAGCTCCGAATCTTTTCTATTGCGGCGTTAAGTTCTCTCGTGTATTTTCTATCGTCTCTTTCTAAAAATATTGAGTTTAATATTACCGCAACCTCCCCCGAATGGTTGTCAATGGCAAATGACCGCAGCGTTATGTAGTTGTAGGTGCAAAGCATGAGCAGCATTGAAAGAAATGGCGCGGCAAAGACGGCTATTGTTCTCCGGCTGCGCCCATTTATCCAGAGATATACAATTACAGAAATAAAAACCGCCACAACGAACAGCCCCGCCGGCCTGACGTAAACGGTATATGCAAATGCCGCCCCCGAAAGCGCAAAAAACACACCCCTCCCGCGCTTTAAGGCAATCGTCAGAAACGCATACGCAAACACGATAACGCTGACATACAGGCTTTCCGACAGCAGAGAAATATCCCCCGCCATCTGTACGTGGCTCGTAATAAAGGCGGCCATCCCTATGGCGGCAAGCGGCGCAAAATACCGGTACGAGATGACAATCCCATAAACAAAAGTCAGGGCCGAAAGAAGCGATAACAGGTTTTGCATGACAATAACAGAGAGGATTTTTTTAGAAAATAAAAAAACAAGGGCGATAAATAGCGGATATCCGGGCGTCCTTAGAGAAAGCTCAGGCCATGTGCCCGATATTATCTGAACGGCAACATCGAAATACCCATAAGAGTCCGATCTAATCAATACCACAGGATAATAAAGGAAATACGGCAGCCGCGTTATCAAAAATGCCGCCGTTGGTATTGTAAACGACGCAGTGGCGATAATGACATCCACAGTTCTTTTATTTCTTGCCGCATAAGTCTTAATGGCGTCTAACGGGTGCAAAAAATCCCCTGCATAGCCCATCGACGACAAGACGATTAACAGCGCCGTCGATAAGACGGCAAGGATAACGGTCAGGCGTTGCCTGTCTCGATTTATATATGTCGCGCTTAGTAATTCGTACCTTCTGCCGTTTGTGGCGGGGTCAGAGTTATCGGAAGCAGAGAACAGGAGTTCGTCGTTGGACAGATAATACCTGCCGCCTCCAACATAAGCAATAGTGTCTGTGCCAGAATTTCCGCACCTGAGCGGAAGTCCGTTTTCCAGCAGCACTGCCCTTGAGGGCGATGTGAAGGAGTTCCTCGCAAATTTGGCATACCATGCGTGGCCAGCCGCGTGCGTGAAGTTCTCCACAGGGATTTTGTCCCGGCTGATTATGAAGATTTCCTGAGTGTGGAGGAACATCGATAATGACAACACCCAGAATCCTAAGCACAATACCGCAGAAGCGGCATATATAATCAGTTTACCGGGTTTCTTGTTCAGCATTGGGTTGTCTTTGACGGGATTAGTTCATCCGATGATGATGATGTTTTAAGAAAACATATTGGAAGCAGCAGCGGCAGGAGATAGTAGCTGAATTCCAGCGTATAACTGTATCTTAGATCGGGATGGGTCGAGGCGGCTACCCCAATGGCGTGTACTAACACGGCACTTCCCATCGAAAATAGTACAAATGCCCCCATGTTTGTCCAGCCCGAACGAGTAAGACTTACGGCGCTGATGACAAAGGCTACGATAAAGGCCGCCGGCCAGAACAGGTTCCTGAATATGGCGCGATGGAGCCTGGTGTAAATAAGATAGTGAAACCATTGCAGTTTCGTCACGGTGTACTCTCCGGCGGTCACTGCGGTATGCCCCCCCTGCTTAGCCGTCTCGACGGTGAAATAAGGCAGCGGGTGTGGAGAAACATATCTCAGCATCTCGGTAGGGTGGCCGCTTTCTCCGGTAATATATAATGACGAATAGCTGCCGTTTATGCTATTGTAAACATCGGTGTCATCGCCGGCATTGTAAAAGTATGTCAGGAAAAATAAAAAGAATTTTTTCGCAAACTCAAGGGGATGTTTTTTCACGGCGTCAAAGAACAGGGTTGTTAATACCGATTTCTGTTCTTTTTTGGGTAGACTGCCAAGCGAATCTGCAATTGGCCGTATAGTGCCGCTGTGGCTTCCTCCGCGGGCGAAAATTGCGCTCAATGTGTCGTTATATTTCTTTTTGTCCCATGTAGAGTTTAATAAGTCCATCTCCTCTTTTGAGGCCACAGCCCGAACCTTTCTGATTGCGGCATTAAGTACCTCTGGATACTTGCCGTCTTCCTCTAAAAATATCGAATTAGCCACGACCATAACTTCCCCTGAAAAGTTGTCAATGGCAAATGACCGCAGCGTTAAGTAGTTGTAGGTGCAAAGCATGAGCAGCATTGAAAGAAATGGCGCGGCAAAGACGGCTATTGTTCTCCGGCTGCGCCCATTTATCCAGAGATATACAATTACAGAAATAAAAACCGCCACAACGAACAGCCCCGCCGGCCTGACGTAAACGGTATATGCAAATGCCGCCCCCGAAAGCGCAAAAAACACACCCCTCCCGCGCTTTAAGGCAATCGTCAGAAACGCATACGCAAACACGATAACGCTGACATACAGGCTTTCCGACAGCAGAGAAATATCCCCCGCCATCTGTACGTGGCTCGAAATAAAGGCGGCCATCCCTATGGCGGCAAGCGGCGCAAGATACCGGTACGAGATGACAATCCCATAAACAAAAGTCAGGGCCGAAAGAAGCGATAACAGGTTTTGCATGACAATAACAGAGAGGATTTTTTTAGAAAATAAAAAAACAAGGGCGATAAATAGCGGATATCCGGGCGTCCTTAGAGAAAGCTCAGGCCATGTGCCCGATATTATCTGAACGGCAATATCGAAATACCCATAAGAGTCTGGCCGTATCAATACCACAGGATAATAAAGAAAATATGGCAGCCGCGTTATCAAAAATGCCGCCGCTGGTATCATAAACGATGCAGTGGCGATAATGACATCCACAGTTCTTTTATTTCTGGCCGCATAAGACTTAATGGAACCTGACAAGCATATAACCCGTTGCCGGCTAATAGACAAGGCCGTCAGAGCTGTTGACAATATGGCAAGAATAAATGTCAGGCGCACCAGAGCGGGTGCTATATAGCTAGCGCTGAGTAATTCGTACTTTCTGCCGTTTGTGGCGGGGTCAGAGTTATCAGAAGCAGAGAACAGGAGTTCGTCGTTGAATAGACAATACCTGCCGCCTCCAATGTATGCTACGGCGTCAAGAGCGGCATTTCCACGCCTGAGCGGAACTCCGTCTTCCAGCAGCACTGCCCCTGACGGCTGCGTAAAGGAATTGTGGATAAACCTCGTAAACCATGCGTAACCGGTATCGTGCCTGAAATTCTCCACAGGGATTGTGTCACGGCTGAGGATGAGTACTTCCTGTGTGTGGAGAAAGAATAATAATGACAAGGCCCAAAACACGGCGCTCAATACCGCAAACGCCACAGTTACGATTGGTTTGCCTACGGGTATAAATCTATTCATTTAGCGGTTTTAAAGAAATTCACATCAGTCTCTCCAAAGACTATTATGTGCCGTCTTTACAGACCCTGTTTCTGCCTTCATGTTTAGCCTTATAAAGGGCGGTGTCGGCTGATTTTACGCACGTCCAGAACTTGTCAGAGTCTTTTGGATACTCGCTGACACCGATGCTGACGGTCTTTTTCATGATACCATCTGGTGTTTCAATGGATTCGTTCTCAATATTACTGCGTATTTTTTCAGCAATTGCAATAGCTCTACCTTCTGAGGCATCGACAAGGAGCACCAATATCTCTTCGCCGCCGTAACGGATGACTATATCGGATTCCCTTACGGAGGCCATGATAACCGAGGAAGTCCTTCTTAGTACCTTGTCGCCTATATCGTGGCCATAGGTGTCGTTTACCTGCTTGAAGTGATCTATGTCTATCATCAGAATGCCGAGAAGGGTCTTTCTCCTTAAGGCGGCAGAACAAAGATTGTTGATTATCTCTTCGAGGAACCGGCGGTTATATAATCCAGTCAGCTGGTCAACGAGGGACTGCTCCTTCAGGAGTTCCATAAAGGTCTTTCCTTCAAGCACCGGCTCACACTCCTTAAGATGGGCCTTTATATAAGGAATAAATGACGAAATGGATTCACGGCAGTCTTTGCAGGACACTATTTGCACTATATCGCCGGTGTGCCCTCCAATATTAATAGGAATGCAGTAGTAGTTGAGTATGCCGGTTTGATTATCTTCCGATTGTATAAAATTCTGGCAAACATGAGAGAATTCCCGCGAATCTACTATGCCGCCAGTACGCACCGCCCTGCATTGGCTGGCGTCAGTTGAAATCTCCTCATTACACCATGATACCGTGTCTTTTATTATTTTTTCCATACAAGAGCAGTTTTCAGTGTTGGTTCTCGAAATCACATTTTTCATCGTATTCTTATCTGAATTTACTTCATAGACAGAGAAATTTCCTATACCCATTTCCAGGAGCATCTGTTCTATTCTCAAAAATACATCCTTTTTTGACGAGTCTTTTTCTATGGTCCTCTTAAAATTGTATATCTTTACGAGCATATCGACGGTCTTAATTGTGTCTTTAAGGGCATTGCCGGTCTTTGCAGTTTGATAGCCTATCAGTAAAGATACCTTGTTATCTATGCAAGAGAGGGTTGAAGAGAGATTGTCTGTCATCGTATTAAACCCCCTTGCTACATCGCCGGCCTCATCTGAAAGGTTAACATTGACCTTATGGTTGGAAAAGTCCCCCTCCGCCGCGTGTTCAAATCCAAACCTTAGTCTATGAAAAAGCTCAGTGTATGGCTTGAAAAATACATAGATTAAGTAGAGCGTGCCTATTGAAAAAAACAAGGACACCGCTAACATATAGGTCAAAATAGATACCCCCGTATTTCTCTGTCCGGTGATGTCAACTACAACGCTTACCGCCCCAAGCACCTCGTCTTCTGCTGCCTTATGGCATTGTTGACATTTGACTGCCCCTCTGGAAGCCTTATAAGGGATCACGATGTAGTATTCGACATTAAAGAAATTCTCTTTCACCGAGGATTTGACATTGCCTGTTTTGAGGACTTCCTCCTCAAGAGGTGTGGGAGCCGCATCATGACGGTTGCTTTGCCCAAATTGATCTATTACGGATTTACCCCTGAGAATCTTTATCTCCTTAAGGCCGTGGGCATGCTTTATCCTGTCCAGAAATATATCGCTTTTGTCATATACGCCAAGAAGCATAAACGACGTAATCGTGTTCCTGATTATCTCCGCTACCGACAGCGCCCTTTCCTCCGATGTATTAATGCTGAAGCTCCTGAAACTGACAAACACTATGGCCTGTATGATTACCGACAGAAGGACAAAGGACAGGATTATCCTTATCAATAATTTTGTCTTTATAGATCTGATTTGTCTCACGGCAGCTCCTCCTTAATTCCGCCCGGGCCGCTCCAACGTCTGAACAGGTCGTGTTCAACTGACAGCTGATCGAGTATCTTTCCAACGATGAAATCGACTGCGTCCCTGAGGGTTTCCGGTGTGTGATAGAATGCCGGTACAGGAGGGGCGACAACCACTCCCAACCGGGCAAGTTTGAGCATATTCTCCAGATGTATCGCGCTGAAGGGCATCTCACGCGGGCAGATTATCAGTTTTCTTCCTTCTTTTATCGTAACGTCAGCCGCCCTCGCCGTTAAATTAGAGGCATAACCGTTGGCTATCGCCGACAGGGTTTTCATCGAGCAGGGAACTACCGCCATCGCATCAGTCCTGAACGAGCCGCTTGAGAGGGTACTCTGAAGGTCGCCTTCGTCGTGGTAACAGAGCCGGCTGCTTTTGAAATAATCCCTGAGACTTTCCACCGGATTAATGCTCCATGCAAGGCCGGTCTCATGGGCGATGACAGAGAAGGCAGCCTTAGATATGATAAGATTGACCTCTGAGGTCTTTAAAAGCTCTTCAACGAGCCTGATACCTATGATGGCGCCGCTGGCGCCTGTAATGGCGGTTACGAATTTCATATCTCTGTACCTGGAACATTCTGGATTCCAGTTTTCACGGGAATGACAAACAGGGGAAAACGGCATCTGTTGTCATTCCAGCGCAAGCGGGAATCTATTTACTTGCTGTAAATATAGACAAACTCGTCCGGTTTGGCCAGGCCAAGGCCCTCTCTAGCCTGTTTTTCTATTTGAAATGGGTCGGTCTTTATCTCTACGATCTCTTCTTTTAACGCGGTGATTTCTTTTTCTACTTTGGCAATGTTTTGCTCATGCACCTTCTCTTCTTTTTTTAAGTTTACATATCTGATAAACCCGGCCTCATCGAAGATTAAGTTCAGGCCGATTATTGTCAGTACAATAGCAAACATGATAAGGGTTATGCGCACACGCCGCTTACGCTCGGAGACTATCTGCCCGCGAAGGCTCTTCTTCCTTGTCCCCGGCGTCGTCCTGCGAGCCGCGTTTTGTTTTTCCACCTGTTTTTCTGCCGGCATTGCAATCTGTTTATCGCGCGGCGTGGGAACACTAAGCGCCCGGCCGCGCGAATCAACTTTCCCCTATTTATTGAGATTGTAGTATGTGTTAATGCCTTTATATATGGCGCTGCTGCCAAGCTCTTCTTCTATCCTCAGGAGGCGGTTGTATTTTGCGATACGGTCGCTTCTGGAGGTCGAGCCTGTCTTTATCTGACCGGCGTTCAGGGCTACGGCTATATCGGCTATTGTCGTGTCTTCGGTCTCGCCGGAGCGGTGTGAGATAACGGCGGTATAACTTGCCCTCTTTGCCATATCAACCGCGTCGAGTGTCTCGGTCATCGTGCCAATCTGGTTTACCTTAACAAGTATTGAATTGGCAACACCCTTTTGAATGCCCTCTTTCAGGATTGCAGGGTTGGTTACAAACAGGTCGTCACCTACCAGCTGTACATTTGTGCTGAGCTTGTCGGTAAGGAGCTTCCAGCCATCCCAGTCGTTTTCGCTCATTCCGTCTTCGATTGAGATAATCGGGTATTTGCCTGCAAGGTAGGCGTAGTAGTCGGTGAGTTCCGCGGAGGTGTATTTCTTTCCTTCGCCAGCGAAATCATATTTACCGTCTTTGAATATTTCGCTCGATGCAACATCGAGGGCGATGAGGATATCCTTTCCCGCCTTGTAGCCTGCCGCCCCTATGGCCTCCACTATCTCTACGATAGCGTCTTCGTTTGAGTTCAGATTAGGGGCAAATCCCCCTTCGTCTCCTACTGCCGTGGAGAGTCCCTTCTTTTGCAGGATTTTCTTTAAATTATGAAACACCTCAGCCGACATCCTGAGTGCTTCGGCAAATGTTGGTGCCCCAACGGGCATTATCATAAACTCCTGAACGTCAACATTGTTATCGGCATGTGCGCCGCCGTTGATGATATTGAGCATCGGGACGGGAAGCTCTTTTGCGTTTACGCCGCCGATGTATTTATAGAGCGGCAGGTCTGCCTCTTCGGCAGCGGCCTTGGCTACGGCCATGGATACGCCCAGTATTGCGTTTGCGCCGAGCCTTGATTTGTTGTGCGTACCGTCGAGGTCTATCATTATCTTATCGATTTCTGCCTGATGGGTTGCCTCGAGGCCAAGTACCTTCTTTGCTATTTCTGTGTTTACGTTTTTTACTGCCTTGAGAACACCCTTGCCGAGGTATTTTTTCTTATCGCCGTCTCTAAGCTCAACGGCCTCTCTTTCGCCGGTTGAAGCGCCGCTTGGAACTGCCGCCCTTCCCATGTAACCGCTCTCAAGCAATACGTCAACCTCTACGGTGGGGTTTCCCCTTGAGTCCATTATCTGTCTGGCGTGAACCTTTACGATTTCTGACATCTGCATCCTCCTTTTTTTGAAGTCTTTATATCTAAATTTTTATAATTTCCGGCTCAACGGCCGGTACATTATCGCTATGGTTTTGGTACGTGAACCGCGCGGCCCATGACGTCCTCTGCCGCCTCCATCAGACCCTCTGCAAGGGTAGGATGGGCATGGACGGTATCGGCCAGTGCCTCTGCCGTCAGGCCTGCCTTCATTGCCACCGCCGCTTCGTGGATTATGTCTGCGGCATTGTGTCCGATTATGTGAACCCCAAGCAGCTTCTTCGTCTCGCTGTCGGCAATTATCTTAAACAATCCGGCGATTTCGCCCATCGCGTGGGCCTTGCCCAGACCGCGGTACTGAAAACGCCCGACTTTATATTTAATACCGCGTTCCTCCGCCTGATGTTCCCTCAGTCCCACGGAGGCTATCTCAGGGTGTGTGAATATACCCGCAGGTATGACCGTGTAGTCCATCTTTTCCTTATGTCCCATAATGTTGCTAACCGCGCATAGCCCCTGCTTCGAGGCCACATGCGCCAGTAACATCCCGCCGGTTACGTCTCCGATTGCGTAGATGTCCTTGTTTGAGGTCTCCATCGCTTCATTGACTACAATGGCCCCGCGCTTGTCCAGAGTGACACCAGCGTTTTCAAGACCGGCACCCGCAGTGTTAAAGGCCCTGCCTATCGTAACGAGCATCTTTGACGCGGACAGCTCCTTGCCTCCAGACAGATATGCCTTAACGCCCGTCTCATCGCTCGTTACCTTTTCTACCTTTACGCCTAAGTTCAGTTTTATCTTCTTTTTCTTGAGTTCCCGCTCCATGATTTGTGAAATCTCCGCGTCTTCAGTGGTCAGCGCCCGCGGCATCAGCTCAATCAGTGTAACATCGGTGCCGAACTCACGGTATATGCACCCAAACTCACATCCCATCACCCCTGCGCCGATTATCAGCATCGAGTCCGGGATTTCCTGCATGTCGAGGGCCTCGGTGCTCGATATAATGCGCTTCCCGTCAAAGGGAAACGTGGGGATAGACGCCGGGCGCGACCCTGTGGCGATGATAAACTTATCTGCCGTTAGGGTCTCTTCCTTACCGTTTTTGGGGTTGAACCTTATCTCTTTTTCAGATATAAAACTCCCCCTGCCCTCTTTGAGCGTTACGCCCCAGCTCTTAAACAGCGCCCTTATGCCCTTGACCTGGGTTGCGATGACGGAGTTTTTACGCTCCAGTATCTTCTTAGCGTTAGGTTTTATCTCCCCCGTGAAGTCAATGCCAAATGAGGCGAGGTCTTTTGCCTTTGCATACGCCTCTGCCGAGGCTACAAGTGTCTTAGTTGGAATGCAGCCCACGTTAAGACACGTCCCTCCAACCTCTTTTTCCTCTACGACTGTAACCTCAGCCCCCATCTGCGCCGCCCTGAGGGCAGCGACATAGCCGCCCGGGCCAGAGCCAAGTATTAGTATTTTCATCCCGCTTCCTCTTCGATAAACTTGTCATAGTCGGAGGCGTCCATCAGGTCATCCAGCTCTGAATCGTCCGATATCTCGATTACCGCTATCCAGCCCTTGCCGTATGGGTCTTCGTTGATTATCTCCGGCGAGTCCTCTAAATCCTCGTTTACGCTCAATATCGTGCCGCTTAACGGGGCTATCACAGAGGAAGTAGCCTTAGTTGATTCTATCTCTGACATCTCCGCGTTGGCCTCGACCTCTGCGTCAACCTCGGGGATGTCTATATAGACTATATCTCCCAGGGCATCCTGCGCGTAGTCGGTTATTCCTATAGTTGCCTTCTTCCCTGATATGCTTACCCATGTGTGTTCTTTATGGTAGCGAAGCTCATCTGGATTCATTCTTACCTCCGGGCTTTTTTATTACCTGTCTAAACACAGGCTACCAGTCCACAAGTTTATTATCATAGTTTTTTCACCTTTGTCAAGCAAAAAAAACCGCGCGCCTGTTCATTTCACCTCTCCTGCAGCTTTGAAACATCGGCCAATTTGACTGACATACGGCGAATTTCATTTAAAAGCGCCAACTTATTCGACCGCTGCCGCTCGTCCTTGTCCATAACTAGTACCTTATCAAAAAAATTATTTATTGGGGTTATCAGGGTGCTGATTTGTTCATACGCGGGCTGGTAAAGCCCTTGAGAGATGTCCTTGTCAAAAGGAGGTTGAATCTGTTTTACGTTCTCATACAGCTCCTTTTCCTCGTTCGTAACAAATAGGTCAGGGTTTGGCGCGTCTTTAATACCATCTGGGACAATATTTTGTATTCTCTTAAAGGCAAATAAAAATTCGTTGCAGCCGTCGCTGTTTTTTAAATCATTCAACATTGACGTGCGCACGATAATATTCATCATTGATAATTCCATAAAACCATCCAGTGCCGCCTGAACTTCGTCGTTTGCAAAATGACGACCTTTTGAATTGACATTAAATTGCGATAGAATATCGCCCCCAAGCCTGGCCCGAAAAAAAACCTCTATAGATGCAATAAGACCCGGGTCTTTCCCTAATAGAGTTATGGTCTTATCAAACAATTCTTTTAATGTAACTTTTTTTAGTAGAAGTAATATCCACATCAACCCTATGGCCTGACGCCGAAGTGCAAAAGGGTCTTCTGAGCCGGTCGGGATAAGCCCGACGCTGAAAAATGACACGATGTTGTCGAGCTTGTCGGCAATACTAAGTGCCATTCCCACATCAGTTTTGGGACACTCTCCTTGCGATTTCACATTTATGTACTGTTCGTTGAGGGCCTTGGCGACCCCATCATCATAACCATCCTTTATGGCATAGTGCTTGCCCATGACACCTTGCAACTCTGGAAATTCACGTACTACTCCGGTGGCAAGAGAGGTCTTTGAAAGACTGGCCGCCAATATAGGCTTATCCGGTTTATATTGAAGGACTTCGGCAAGATAATCGATTATCTTCTCAAGTCGCTTTGTTTTATCGTAAAGGCTGCCAAGCTTATCGTGAAATGTGATACCTTTGAGGCTTTCAATCCGGTCAATCAGTTTTACCTGTAAATCCTGTTCGTAATAAAATTTTGCATCTTCAAGGCGCGCCTTTATGACGCGCTCAGCTCCGGCGCGCACGATTGTCTCATTTTCTTTAAGTGTGTTGCTTACTACAATGAACTGATTAATTAAATCGCCGTCGCGTTCAAGGGCAAAGTATTTTTGATGGCCGCGCATTACGCTGATTAATAGCTCTGGCGGCAGCTTTAGAAATTCCTCTGGAAAACTGGCCGCGACACACACAGGGTATTCGACTATATATGTTACCGTCTCAAGCAGGGCATCGTCGTTAACGGGGGAGGCGTTATACTCTTTCGCTATCTCCGCCGCCTGTTTCCTGATTACATCTTTTCTTTCGTTTTGATCGAGAATAACATAGTTTGATTTCAGGGCGGCAATATAATCGTTTATAGCCACCACTTTAATAGCGCCTTCTGATAGGAAGCGGTGCCCGTATGTCATATTAGTGCTTTCAACGCCGCCGTATTTCAGGCTTACAGGCTGCCCACCGCAGAGGGCGGTTATCCAGCATATTGGACGGGCGAATTTGCAGTCCAGCGACGCCCACCGCATCATCTTTGGAAATCTAATAGCAGCGATAATCTTCTCAAACAGCCCAGCGGCTATTTCTGAAACGGGAAGGCCGTTCTCCTCAATTCTGGCAACAATGTAGCTCCCCTTGCCCTTTGTCTGTCTGGACAGTTTTCCAACATCAACCCCATTCGTGGCGGCAAAACCGAGGGCTGCCCTCGTGGGGTTTCCATCTGCGTCATAGGCGGCTGAAACCGGCGGCCCGAAGACCTCCCGCACCTTGCTCTCCTGAAATTCCCTGACGCCGTCGGCGATGATAGCAATCCTTCTGGGGGTGGCATATACCCTGACCTCCGAAAAGACAACCGCGGCCGCTTTTAATTGCCCTGAGACCAGTTCTTTTATTCTTGCAACGCCGTCAGAGAGAAACCCCGCCGGTATCTCCTCTGTTCCAATCTCAAGCAAGAGCTGTATATCAGATGAATTATCGTTCATTCAGAATCCGAATTCGCCTTATTATTTTTTATTATATACGCCTCGGCGCACTGGCGGGCAAGCCCACGTACACGCGCAATATATCCCGTTCTCTCATTAACAGAAATCGCCCCTCTTGCATCGAGTAGATTAAACACATGCGAGCACTTAAGGCAATATTCGTATGCGGGCAGCGTCAGCCCTGATTTAACCAGGGCGTTACTCTGTCCATGAAAATCGTCAAAATGGCGTCTGAGCATTGCCGTATCTGCCAGTTCAAAGTTGAATTTTGAGCACTCCACCTCGTCCTGCCGGTGGATGTCGCCGTAAAGAAAATCCTCGTTCCAGCGCAGGTTATAGACATTGTCCACCCCCTGCAAGTACATCGCTATGCGCTCAAGCCCATAAGTAAGCTCAAGCGATATGGGTTTTAAATCAATACCGCCGACCTGCTGAAAATATGTAAACTGCGTAACTTCCATGCCGTCAAGCCAGACCTCCCAGCCAAGCCCCCATGCGCCAAGCGTTGGGGAGTCCCAGTCGTCCTCGACAAATCGTATGTCATGCCGCTTAGGGTCAATTCCGATAGCCCTGAGGCTCTCGATATAGACCTCCTGCGAGAGCGGCGGCGACGGTTTTAGTATTACCTGATACTGGTAGTAGTGCTGGAGGCGGTTAGGGTTTTCGCCGTAGCGGCCGTCAGTGGGTCTCCTCGATGGCTGGACATAGGCGGTCTTCCAGGGGGAAGGCCCAAGCACTCTGAAGAATGTTGCCGGATGAAACGTCCCGGCCCCAACCTCTATGTCATAGGGCTGAAGGAGGACGCAGCCCTTAGCTGCCCAAAACTCCTGAAACCTCATTATCAATTCCTGAAAAAACATATCCCCGCCGTCCACTTAAATTTTTGACATAACAACCACATACTGGCACGAACTGAAATCATAAAGAATATGTGTCTGTTTTGTCAAATAATCAGCAATCCGATTCACGGGGAAATGCGAAATAAGGAACATCCTTCGACAGGCTCAGGACAGGCTCAGGATGATTCAATTATTCCTATTTCTATTAGCGCATTCCGGTATTAAACTTTTTCACTCTTGGGCATGAGACGTTGTGCCTAAGCGTGGATAACAAGAATGCCAGTGGTTCACGAATATAATTATTGCAATATCCTGTACTTGCTGATAACCTCTGCTATATTGCCGCAGGCCATGACACCCTCCGCACACGTGCCGCTTACGCAGCTTGGGCCGGCTATAGAGAAAATCGTCGGAGATACTTTTTGCACAAGCGTGAGCATCTCGTCCGCCACTGCGTGGATTTCCCACTGCGCGCGATTGCAGCAGCGCTGCCTGAAAAAATGCAGCAGTTCGCGGGCATTCATCGTTACGA
>JADFYO010000069.1 GCA_015233015.1 Nitrospirota bacterium
AAAGCATCATGGAATAGGAAAACAAAGAATAACAAGCTCAGATGACTTTAAGAATAAAGTCTCGTATTTCCTACGTTCTTTACAGAAATTACCAGACATAATTCGCAGCTTTTTTATGCATAAAAAACTACAATATGCGCTATAAATATGTCCACTTACTTATGTACTGATTAATATATAACTGAAACCCTGGCAGACACACTTGCAGAGGGACTAAATGTTAATACTGACCACCTGCCGCATGAAGCATTAGCTTTCAGGGAGTTTCAGGTAATGATTATGATGGCATCCGGGGCAGCTCCTAAAGAAATTGCCGATAAACTCTGTGTAAGTGTAAAAACGGTTAATACATACAGAGCTAATATACTGTTAAAGATGAATTTGCATAATAACGCCGATATTATACGATATGCCGTCAGACATAATCTCATCGGCCAGGACAAGGCAGAGTAAACACAACATTACATTATGAATTTCCCCTTCTGGATTCCTGCTTTCGCAGGAATCCAGAGAACCATCTATTAGGTAATTTCTTGTAATATCATAAATCACCCTATATAAAAACCAGCCATCTACCTATTGTTTTAAAATTTCATTAATGTAATAATTAATTAAGCTTTCGGACAATTTAATATATGGAAAATGCCCGGAGGAGGGGGATTGATATATGATATGTACTTACTATGAAAAACGCATGTGCGGTAAAGTTATTACTTATGAGTACTATCCAAGTTTCTTTCAGGTAAATGAATTCTGCACGTCAGATATCGATAATTTCAGAAAATGCCCATTTTATGTATTCGGTCAAACATTAACCGAATTTTCGCAAGTAGTCAGGATAATAACAGAAGGAGCCGGATTGACGAGCCGGATTAGAGAATGTCCCTTGAAGCAGGAAACGGTCAACTGATAAGATCCATTCATCTTCGTCTCATGAGCCGGACAACCAACACTACGACTGCCGCGATGAGCAAAATATGAATAAGCCCACCCATCGTGTAACTGCTTACCAATCCCAATAGCCAAAATATCACAAGGATTACAACAATTTTTTCAAGCATGAACTGCCTCCATCAGGTATGTTGAGCATCTGCGAAACGGAAGGGTCATCAGGACAACTCCCTCTCAAAACCCGTCCGTTTCACATGTCACTGGGTGACAAAAACTCTGCAGATGGTACTTCACCACGTTAATAAAGTGGTGAATGGAGAGCTGGCTTCATTTCTGTTCAATCCGCAAGAGGCTCTTCACGGATTTTACACCCTTGATTTCTCTGATCTTTTCCACGAGCCGGGCTTCGGTATGTCTGTTATTGACAAAACCCTGAAGAACAACATCGCCCTCCGTTGTCTTCACATCGATCTTCAGATAATGAGCATCCGGGTCCTTAACTATTACCGCGTTGGCTAATGTCGTAATATTTGAGTCGTCAACATATTCACCTACTCTTTCGCCTGTCAAAGTGGCGCAGGCGGAAAACACCGATAGTCCAACAACCATTAGTATTGACATCAAAAATAATCTCTTCATCTTATCTCCTCCTTTTAAAACAGCGATTTAACTGCCGACCCTACAGCCACAGTTACGTAAGAAGTACATATGTAAGAAAACACGATATTACACCAAACGGCTGCATAACATGCTTTGGCGATTGACGATATTGCCTTACTAATGTACTCCTTAGTAACTAAATATAACATGAATGAATCCTATAATCAATCGGTAAAAGGCACGTAACTATATAGATAAATTAGGACATAACAGAGAAATTACCTATTCCCATAAAATTAAAACTAAAACATAAACCCGCATTATGTAAACGTTATTTGTGCTGGTTCAGCCGGAGGAGGTCGTCAATCAATAGTGATGTACTCTATGACGCCAGTAAGCCGCGGCTTTTTTGCCACATTGTACATATGACAAATAATTCACGCATTTGCTATAATTGATTAGAAGGGGGATGTTCGTGAAAGGAGACATGATGACCGCCAAAGAAGCCGCTTGTGCCAAGCCGGCCTCTTACAAGGTAATCGTAAGGGACCACGTGATGCTGGCAAAGCCGGGGATTGTCCTGCTTGTGCTGATTACCACGCTTGGCGGGATGTACATGGGGCAGCGGGGGCTGCCGGTGCAAACGCTCATACTGCTTACGCTTTTGCCCGTTGGCCTTGCCACGGCCGGGGCTGCCGTGCTCAATAATTTCTTTGACAGAGACATCGATGTCCTGATGAACAGGACGCTGAAAAGGCCGATTCCCCAGGGGCGTATCTATCCGCCCAATGCACTTGTCTTTGGAGTTTCCCTGATTTTAATTGCAATTGTCATTCTTTTATTCGTCAATATTACGGCGGCAGTGCTGACTGCCGCAAGTGCGTTTATTTATGTTGTCCCTTATACGCTGATGATGAAGAGAAAGACGCATCTTGTTACCCATGTGGGAAGCATAACGGGGGCGCTGCCTCCGGTCATCGGCTATGCGGCAGTCAAAGGAGACGTCGGCGTTGAGGCTATGGTGTTATTTGCCATTATGTTCATATGGCAGCATCCCCACTTCTGGGCGTATGCCCTCAAGTATAAGGATGATTACTCTCGGGCGGGAGTGCCCGTCCTGCCGCTCTCAAAAGGTATAAAAGGGACAAAGCTCAGGACACTAATCTATACGGCAGTGCTTTTGCCGGTCAGCGTTATGCCCTATTATCTGAACATGTCCGGCATGTACTATCTCGTCCTTGCCTCGGTTCTTGGATTGATATATGTCGCTATCGCTCTGAAGGCATATCTGTCTGAGAATGAAACAGGACGGCTGTTGTTTGTCTATTCCCTTGTGTATATCTCTATTCTTTTTACAGGATTAGTGGCTGATATGGTCACGCAGCCGGTAAAATGATTAAAGGCGAAGGGGGATAATCCCCCTTCACCCCTGGTTTCTACAGTGATTTATCTGATATAGGCCTCGGTAACGTATCTTCTCATCATCCTGTGGGTATTGAAGTAGTAGGCGTTCTTGCCTATCGTGTTCTTCATAATAAATATCCACTTCTTCCTGTCGTTGTAGTAGGTTGGGATGATGATTTTTTCGAGCTTGTGGTAGAGGTCCTCGGCGTCTATTCTGTTCATACTCTCGTCGGGTTCGATCTCCGTTGGGGCCGGGCCGATTGACCATCCCGTGTATCCTTCGATATGTCCTTCTATCCACCAGCCATCAAGGACGCTGAAATTAGGAACACCGTTATGAGTGGATTTCATTCCGCTTGTGCCGGAGGCCTCAAGTGGTCTCAACGGGTTATTCAACCATACGTCAACCCCTGTTGAGAGCATCAGGCCGATGTCCATTTTATAGTTTTTGATGAAGGCCATCTTGAGTTTTCCCTTCAAATCCTTTGCAAAACCGAAGATATTCTGGATAAGTTTCTTGCCGCCTTCGTCCTTTGGGTGTGCCTTGCCGGCAAATACGAACTGAACTCTGCCACCGGCTACTTTGACGAGACGTTCAATGTCTGTGAATAACAGGTTTGCGCGCTTGTAGGTTGCAAATCTCCTTGCAAAACCTATGGTGAGGGTGTTGACGTCCATGTCGGTGTCGCAGTTATTGTTTACGTAGTTTATCAAATCCTTTTTAGCGTCCTGATGGGCATTCCAGATTGCCTCGTCTGGGACGGTCTCAACACGCACGAAGATTTCCGGTTCGTTTGCCCAGCCGGGGATGTATTTGTCATACAGGCGTTTAAAATGCTCGTTTGTCCATGTGTAAGAATGTACGCCGTTAGTGATGGCATTGATTCTGTAGCCGGGGAACATATTTTGTGAGACTTCGCCGTGTTTTTTAGCCACGCCGTTTACATAGTTGCTGAGGTTAAGGGCTAGCAGGGTCATGTTCAGGTTGTCGTCGCCGGCAAGCCAGCGAATTACCTTCTCAGGGAAATAGTCACCAAGCACCCTGTGATATACGTCATAGGTAAATTTATCATGTCCCGCTTCAACCGGGGTATGCGTGGTGAAGACACAAATCTCTTTTACTGAATCGAAGTCCCAGATGAGGGATTCGTCCCATACGGACTCTATATCTTTCTTGCGCTCATGGAGCAGCTCAAGCGTCAGAAAAGACGCGTGTCCCTCGTTCATGTGGTATTTCTTGACGGTAAAGCCGAGTTCCTTGAGCATTCTTACGCCGGCTATCCCAAGAATTGCTTCCTGTTTAATCCTATAAACCGTATCGCCGCCATAAAGATGATGCGTCAGTTCCCTGTCTTCCGGGCTGTTTTCCGGCAGGTCTGTATCCAGAAAAAATACGGGCAGTGAGCCTCCCCTAAGACTTTCCACGATATATGTCCATGCCGCGACATAAATCGTGCGGCCTTCCAGCTTGATACTGACCTTAGCCGGGGCCATTGTCATATATCTTGCCGGGTCCCATACGACATCCCTTGAAAGCTGATAACCGGTCTCGTCGAAATCCTGCGTGAAATAACCCTTTCTGTGCATAAGGGTGACGGCAATGAACGGCAGATTTAAATCGGCGGCAGATTTAATCGTATCGCCGGCTAAAATCCCAAGGCCACCGCTATACGTGGGTATATCGTCCTTCAGGCCTATCTCCATAGAAAAATACGCGATCTTTGGTTCGTCCAGATACTTGCTCAAAAATGACATTCTTCCTCCTTAGAAATATTTTATTCTATCAAGCAGCATTAAGCTGTCGTAATCATAGCAAACTGCAATCATACTAAAAACGCTCAAAAAAAAACAAGGGGCAGACTAACTACGCAAATTCCCCTGACACTACAAAAATTCCCTCTTGAAATGCTCCAGCGTTGCATTGTCATAGATACAGAATTCTATAATCTTAACGCTTGCGTCAGGGTTTTCCTCGAGAAACCGCTTACTCTGCCCAACTAAAATGTGCGCACACCTGTCCTTTGGAAAACCGAAAATCCCCGAGCTTATCGCAGGCATCGATATGCTGGTATATCCTCTTTCAGCGGCGGCGGTGAGAGAATTTATGACGGCGTTTTTTAGTTTTTCGTCCTCGTTCCCCTCGCCCATTCGCGGCCCGACGGCGTGTATGACCGCTTTGCAGGGCAGTCTTCCCGCCTTTGTGACGGACACCGTTCCAACAGGGGTGTAACCGGCCTTGTCGCTTTCCTCCTGAATGATACTGCCGCCTTTTCTTACGATAGCCGCCGCAACACCGCCGCCATGCTGTAAATGTGAGTTTGCCGCGTTTACTATCGCGTCAACCGCGCTTTCGGTTATATCACCTTTAACCAGGCGGAGTTTCCCCGTACCTATTGTCTTTTCGCTTATCAGCTCCATTTATATGCCTCCACTTATATGCCTCCGTATTCGGTATATTTCGCCGATTTGCCCTTTACTAGGGCGGCGGGATACTTCTGCTTGTTTTTTTGGAGTTTCTGAGAAGCTGCCTCAAGCGGGTCAATGCCGAATTTATGCGCCAAATTCGTCAGGTATATCATTACATCGCCGATTTCATCTTTCAAATCGGCCAGTTTCTCAGTAGAGAGGCAATAGCTGTCCTCTTCTTTTATCCATTGGAACAACTCCACTATCTCGGCTGCCTCAACGCTTAAAGCCATCGCCAGATTCTTTGGGCTATGAAACTGCCCCCAATCCCGCTCCATCGAAAACTCGTTAAGTGCCTCTGTTAATTGAGCAATTGTCATTTCAGCGCTCCTGTTATTAGCTCCTGTTATTAATAGTACATTTCAACGGCAATACTGATTGAAAATATGATAATATAACCGTAAGCATATGTCAAATTTTCGCAAAACTCAGCAGACACAGGAAGAGACCGAGATACAGGGACAGGTCGAGCGCATCACTTACGCCAACGAGGATAACGCCTACAGTATCGTCAAGGTATCGGTTGCCGGGAACAGGCAGCTTGTAACCGTCGCTGGAAATCTCCTTTCAATAAACCCGGGCGAGGTGCTCCGCCTCAAAGGTACATGGTTTAACCATCCCAAATACGGCGAGCAGTTCAAGGTTAACTCCTACACCTCCATAACGCCGGCCACTGTCAGCGGCATAGAGAAATATCTCGGCTCCGGCCTGATTAAGGGAATTGGCCCGGTGCTGGCAAAGCGTCTTGTTGCGAAATTCGCAGAAACGACGTTAGACATCATCGAACAAACCGTGGAAAGGCTTAAAGAGGTCGATGGTATTGGCGAAAAACGCGTCTCGATGATTAAATCCGCATGGGTAGAGCAACGGGAAATTAAGGATATTATGCTCTTTTTACAATCCCACGGTGTAAGCAGCACCTATGCCATAAAGATTTACAAGCACTACGGTCATAACTCCATCGAAGTCGTTACATCAAACCCCTATCAGCTGGCAACCGATATATACGGGGTTGGTTTTATTACGGCAGATAAGATAGCGGCTAAGCTTGGCTTTGCAAAGGACTCGCCTCTTCGGGCAGAGTCCGGTATATTGTACGTCCTTCATCAGCTTGCCGACGAGGGCCATGTGTATTATCCCCGTGAGCTGCTCACTGACGAGTGTATGAAGGTGCTTGATATCGAACGTGAGCTGATCAAACAGGCAATGGATGCGGCGGCCTCTGCCAGACATATCGTAATCGATGAGATAAACGGCAGCGAAAATAACGCAGGGAATAAGGCCGTCTATCTGGCAAAATTTTATACATCTGAGACATCCATAGCTGCCAATCTGAAGCTTCTCCTTACGACCATTTCAACGCCATATGTTTTTGACGAGGACAAGGCACTGCAATGGGTGCAAAAGGAGCTGTCAATCACACTTGCCGAAAATCAGATACAGGCAGTAAAGATGTCGTTTAACAGGAAGGTGCTGGTGATAACCGGCGGCCCAGGCACAGGGAAGACCACTATAATCAACTCTATAATAAA
The DNA here is from genome assembly GCA_015233015.1 of Nitrospirota bacterium. Classification (GTDB taxonomy): domain Bacteria; phylum Nitrospirota; class Thermodesulfovibrionia; order Thermodesulfovibrionales; family Magnetobacteriaceae; genus Magnetominusculus. The sequence continues at coordinate 6,894 of JADFYO010000069.1, forward strand.
GATATACAAGCGTCTCGGGCAGCGCGTCCTCCTTGCCGCCCCCACCGGACGTGCCGCCAAGCGCATGGCCGAGGCCACCGGCGACGACGCCAGGACAATTCACCGCCTTCTCGATTTCAGCCCGAAAGACGGCGCGTTTAAACGAACGGACAAAAGTCCCCTCGATGCCGATCTCATAGTCCTTGACGAGGTCTCTATGGTTGACACTATATTAATGCATCACTTTTTGAAGGCGCTGCCGCCGCACGCCACACTCATTCTTGTTGGTGATATAGACCAGCTCCCGTCAGTCGGGGCCGGAGGCGTCCTCAGGGACATAATCGATTCAGGGGTTGTGGCCGTTGTAAGATTGAACGAGATATTCAGGCAGTCGCAGCGCAGCCTCATAGTTGTCAATGCCCACAGGATAAATGGTGGCGAGTTCCCAATTTTAGTTAACGATATGGAACAAAACCGTGATTTTTACTTTCTCGAAATAGACGACCCTGAGACAATCGTGGAGAGGATTGTCTCCCTATGCAAAGACAGGATACCGGAGAAATTCAATTTTGACCCATTTAGAGATATTCAGGTACTCACGGCGATGTATAAGGGGCAGCTCGGTGCGGTAAATCTCAACGCGGGGCTGCAAAATGCCCTGAACCCCAAGGGTATGGAGATTATAAGGGGCGGGCGCGTATTCAGGACAGGGGATAAGGTCATGCAGCTGGTAAATAACTATGACAAGGACGTATTTAACGGCGATATAGGCAAAATCGTGTCGATTAACACAGAAGACCAGGAAATCACCGTAAATTACTATGGCAAAGCCGCGGCATACGACTATACTGAACTTGATGAGATAACCCTCGCCTATGCGGTAACGGTACACAAATCGCAGGGAAGCGAATATCAGGCGGTGGTAATGCCTGTGCACACGCAGCAGTACATAATGCTCCAGAGAAACCTGCTCTACACGGGCGTCACAAGGGGCAAGCGCCTCGTAGTCCTGCTGGGCACAAAGAAGGCGCTATACATTGCCATAAACAACAACAAACCGCGCCACCGCTATACGTATCTGAAAGAGAGACTGCGCTGAAGAGGGGGTATTGTCTCAGTTTGAAAAATTACTTAAAAATCTAATCGTTCAGGAGTTGGATTAACAGCTTCGGCTTTTTTGTATGACGAAATCCGGTAGGGGATGTCGGGCTTCTTGCCTTCGAATAAATCTTCAATCGTTAATATTTGGATTCGCGCATAATCTCTGTTTAACGGAGTAAAGCGGTACAATCCCTTGCCAGCCGCTTCCTTAATCATATCCCGCGTCGGCTCTTTTAAGGTTAGAAAGACCCCAAGCTGCGCTTGCTCTCTATCCATGACATGCCCCAAGTCCCGAATGTCCCTGACACTAATATTGCCGCTCTTCACAGATACAATGCCCTTAGCTACTTTGCCTAAATCCTCATTGAAATAGATATATCCATCGATACCTGTGTCTTTGCCCCTTTTCTTGTCACCATAAGGACGGGCGTCAATGAGAGAAAGCGCCCACCATTGGAATTGATAGCGGTTTTGATTCGCAAGCTCCTCTGCTCCGGTCAAATCCTCCGGCTCTCCAATGACGAGATAATCTTTTTTTGGTTGCAGTTCAAACATGTCTTTTAATCGTATCTTAATAAGGTTTGTGGCAAGGTGAGTTATATCTATGCCTATCCATTGACGGGTTAGCTTTTGAGCAGCTGTTATCGTTGTCCCGCATCCGCAAAAAGGATCAAGAACAGTGTCGCCCTCGTTTGATGAGGCTGATATAATACGTTCTAACAATGCAATTGGCTTTTGGGTTGGATAGCCAAGCCGTTCAGTGTGCCATGACCTCAAAGCCTCAAGGTCTGTCCACAAATCCTGACATGGGATACCTTTTGACTCATCAAGATACCTCTTTAATCGAGGAATGCCATTCTTTGTATAATAAATTTTACCTTCATTGTCTAACCTCTCCATTGTTTCTATAGGGCATCTCCAGACCCTTGTTATCCCCTTCCATTCATAAGTATATCCCCCGCCTAAAAGCCCTGCTGCCCCTATATCACCAGACATCCACATTCTCCCATCAGGGTCCGCGTATCGGTAATACTGATCTGTATAAGATTTATCATATTCCTGAAAAATTTGCCGCCATGTCCTGTTATCAGTTTTGGAATAAAACAGGATTATATCATGTATATTCCCATATCTTTTAGCATCGCTGTGTCCGCTTGTTCTTTTCCATACTATTTCATTTATGAAATTATACTTTCCAAATACCGTATCCATTAATATTTTCAGATAGTGGCTTGCCGTAGTGTCGCAGTGAAGATAAATAGAACCTTTTTCTTTCAACACACGCCTAAGCTCAACCAGCCGCACACACATCATAATAAGATATGCCATCATATCGTTAAGCCCGACGAACCTTCTGAACGCGGTAATCATCTCCACGACATTGGCAGGTGCTGTATCTATAATATCCTGAAAAGTCCTCTCTGCTTCCTCGTTCCAGTGCCATGTATCCTCAAACGCCGTGATTTGCGCGCCCGACGATTCCCCTGTCTGCTCTTTGAATAATATATTATAATCGGCTTTTGAGTTAAACGGCGGGTCAAGATAAATCAGGTCAACTGAATCGTCAGGAATATGTTCTCTTAAAATATATAAGTTATCGCCATAAAATAGCTTGTTCATATTTACTATTATTACACAAGAGTTATGATTTCCTCAATATGAGGTGAACCACACTTGCACTTTTGTATAGAGATTTACTATAATCACTATCGGTATGCTTTCAAAAGTGATTAGTGCCGCGATTGCTGGCGTAAACGCCCATTTGGTTGACGTTGAGGTGGATATTGCCTCTAAGGGGCTTCCTCATTTTTCTATCGTTGGTCTGCCTGATACTACCGTCAAAGAGAGCAAGGACAGGGTTCGTGCCGCCCTTAAAAACATCGGGTTTTCATTTCCTCTAAAACAGATAACCGTAAATATGGCCCCGGCCGATTTGAAAAAAGAAGGCTCGGCATTTGACTTGCCTCTGGCGGTTGGGATTTTGGCCTCCGAGGGTGCCGTGCCAAAGGATAAACTGAAAAACTTTCTCATCACCGGCGAACTCTCCCTCGATGGCGGCTTGAAACCCACAAGGGGCTGTCTCTCGATGGCGATAGCGGCAAGCAGGGCATCTCTGGACGGCCTTATTCTGCCCTATGAAAACGCCGCCGAGGCCTCTGTCGTAAGCGGTATAAATATATACGGGATGAAACGCCTGACCGATGTCATCGAGTTTTTTAATAACGCCTCAGCATTCACCCCTCATGTTACCGACGTATCAAGGGTGATGGCAGAGGCCTCAATTTATGAGGAAGATTTTTCAGAAGTTAAGGGACAGGAACACGCCAAGCGCGCCCTTGAAGTCGCCGCAGCCGGAGGTCATAATATCCTGATGATAGGCCCTCCAGGCGCCGGTAAGACCATGCTTGCAAAGCGCACGGCCTCTATCCTTCCTCCGATGACATTTGACGAGGCCATTGAGACGACCTCCATACACAGCGTTGCGGGATTCCTAAAGACCGATGTGCCTATACTTGCGAGGCGGCCATTCAGGTCGCCGCATCATACTATATCGGACATCGCCCTGATAGGTGGCGGACAGGTGCCAAGGCCGGGCGAGGTATCTCTGTCACACAATGGGGTGCTGTTTCTTGACGAATTGCCGGAGTTTAAACGAAACGTCCTTGAAGTCCTGCGCCAGCCCATCGAAAACGCGGAGGTTACTATATCGAGGGCAGCGGCCTCTCTTACCTATCCCGCGTCGTTTATGCTCATAGCGGCTATGAACCCATGCCCCTGCGGTTATTCAGGCGACAGCCGCCGCCCCTGCATCTGCTCTCCTTCGCATATTCACAGGTACCGCAGCCGTGTCTCAGGCCCGCTGCTTGACCGCATAGATATACACGTGGATGTCCCTAATGTGCCGTATAAGGAACTTTCGGGCAGCACATGCGGCGAGTCCTCGGCACAAATCCGGGAACGCGTCAACAGGGCAAGGGGGCGGCAGACCGAGCGCTTCAAAGAACATTTTAAAAAAGATAAGATTTACTCAAACGGCCAGATGAAGACCCGGCACATCAAGAAATACTGTGCCCTGACGCCTGAGGCGCAGCGCATATTCGACTTGGCGATGGAACGGCTTGGGCTTTCAGCGCGTGCCTATTCGAGGATATTAAAAGTCTCGAGGACGATAGCAGACCTCGACGCCTCTGACGCCATCACGCCGCGGCACATCTCAGAGGCCATTCAGTACAGGACACTTGACAGGGCGGCGATTTAGAGATTTCAATGCTATAGTTTTCCCCTTTGCCTGTCATTATCTCAACAGCACGTAGAGCGCCCCAAGGCCGCCGTCACATCCTCTGGCCGTTGCAAAGGCCTTGACGTGTTTTCTCATGCGGCCGGTGAGCCATTTTATCAGCGCGTCTTTCAGCACCGGCCCAGACGGCGAACGTAAGCCCCTGCCGTGGATTATCTTTATACACCTCAACCTCCGCCTCACTGATTCCATAATAAATTCACCGGCGATTATCTCCGCCTCTTCCAGCGTAAACCCATGTAAATCTAAATAATCCTGCACAGAAAACTCCCCCCTGTGCAGCCGGTTTAACAGGTCTTTCCTTGCGGCACAACTGCGCGGCTCACCCCGCCCCGTTGCTGCCCACTCGACATACTCCTGTGTGTTTCGTATCTCAACGGGACTTTTGCCCGTTACGATTTCTGTCAGCGTCTTCTGAGCCTCAGCCGCCTCACAATCATTTGACGGCTTTCGAGCTGGTGTTGGAACTGCCGACGGTGAAAACGGGATTTCCCTGAACTCCTTTATCTCTCTGACACGCTCCATCGCCCTCGAGAAATAGTCAATGTCGGTTAATATGGGAGCCGGGATTTTCTTCACTTGTTCGATGGGAATATTCGTAAGCAATTCAAACGGACGATATTTAAGTCTTTCTGACATAGATACCTCCCGATACACTTCTATATTATAACAATTTATCTATAAACCCGTCTATAACCCGAAAACCGCCGCGCCAAAAACCGGCGTCCGATATATCTATGCCTGCCTCATTCAATATTGCCTGCGGCGAGGCCGAACCACCGTATGATAAAATCTTTAATAATTTATCGACAAACCCCCTGCCCTCTTCTTTATACATATTATACAGAGACAGAGACAACAGCTCGCCGAAACTGTACGCATAACAGTAAAAAGGCGTGTGAAACATGTGTGGAATAGCCATCCATTCATATTGAAAATCATCGGTCAGCTCCACCGACGCGCCGAATTGCCTTCTCATAAGATCTAAGTACAATGTGTTCAACTCTACTGGGTTTTTACCCTCTGCAAGCATCCGATGCGCCTCGCGCTCAAACAGGACAAAATACGCCTGGCGCAGCACTGTGGCATAAATGTCATCGAGGGCAGAGCATATAAGGGCGCGTTTCGCCTCCGGTCTGCCCTCCTCTGAAAGCATTCGCTCCGTAAGCAGCATCTCTGAAAACACCGAGGCCGTCTCTGCAAGTGGCAGCGGGGCATGAAACGTCATCACCGAATGTTCAGAGGCGGTAAGGGCATGGACGGCATGGCCAAGCTCATGTGCAAGGGTAGCTACCTGCCGGGGTTTCCCCGTATAATTCATCAACACCCACGGCGTCATGTTTGGCAGCACCCCGTAACAAAACGCCCCCGTCCTCTTGTTCGGCCTGTCCTCCGCGTCTATGTGCGCCTCGTTGAAGACCCTCTTTGCCAGTGACCCAACTATAGGGGAAAATTTATTAAAACTGTCCAACACCGTCTCTACCGCGGTGCTGTATGGGATGAGCCGTCCATCGTCGCGGTTGACCGAGGCATATATATCATACCGCCTGAGCTTCGAAAGACCCAGCAGCTTGCTCTTGATAGAAAAGTACCTGTGAAACACGTGGGATTCCTCTACGCAGACGTTCAGAAGCGTATCTACTACCGCGTTTGGTATATCATTGGAGAGATTGCGAACGCCTATGGCCGAGTCGTGTCTTCTAATCCTGACATGCTCCGCCGCCCAGTCGCGTACCCTGTAGGCGTACATCTGTGACAGGACTATCTCATCGGCGCGATAGACCCTGAAGAGTTCCTTGTATGCGGCCTCGCGCACGTCGGGATTTGAATGATGGGCGTATGACATCAGTGCGTCGCGGGTAAGGGGCTTCTTCCTGCCCTGCCCGTCCACATCCAGCTCGAATACGTACTTACTGGTAATCATGTCGTAGATTGTAACGACGGCGTTTATCCCGTTTACGTCTTTGACGTTGATGATTTTCTCTTCCGCTTCTGTTAAAATGTGCCTTTTAAATGCCCGTTCCCGCTCCAGAAAATAACGCAAATCACCAGCGCCGCCCATCAGGCGTTCTGCATTTTCATCATCTATGGCCTTCCACCACAGCCCCCAGAAAAGCGTCTCATTATACATATCTGTCAACAGCTGCTCAACACGTCCCATGAATGTAAGGGCGGGCTGATTCTGTGTATCCTCCGAAAACCACAGCTGGCTATATGCGGTAAGACGGTTTGACTCTGCGGCAAATCTCTCAATCAAACGAAGAAACGCGTTAAAATCATTGACTGCGATATCTGCGGCCAGCACCTCCCTATACGAAACAATCTCTGAAACGAGGGACCGTAAATCCCCTATAATCTTTTCCGTATCAGGTTCCGCCTTTGCAGCGTTAAACGACGGCAGAAGGTCTGTGAGCACCCACTTACGCTTTTCGTACAGGGCAGCTTCTATATTCCCGTTAAGGTCCATTTTTATTAAGACAACTCCAGAAAGTCGCCCTCTACCCGAACTTCATATTTCTTAATGTCCTTAGCCCAGCCAAAAAATCTGGATAATCTCGCAAGGTCTCTGGACATATTCGCAACCCACGACAACATCTTCCCCGTCGTTACGTCAAACGATGAACCGTGGCATGGGCACGTCACTGTCACGCCCTCGAGTGTGCCCTTCCGAAGGTGGCATCTCATATGCGGACATACGCCGCCCACCGCATAAAAACTGCCGCCCACGTTTGCAATCAATACAGTGGTCTGATTCTCTGAGACCTCTATCATAGTGCCTTCTGTGATGCCGCTTATATTAACTTTCATATTTGCCTCCCGTTATCATGTCCTTAAATCTTCTGAATAAATAATTGGAATCGTTTGGCCCTGGGGCCGCCTCCGGATGATACTGAACCGAAAATATGGGCAGCTCCGCGTGCCTCATCCCCTCGGGCGTACCGTCATATAAATTCATATGCGTCAGGACGGCCTGTCCTTTTAAGGATTCTATATCCACACAGTAGTTGTGATTCTGTGAGGTTATCTCCACCTTGCCTGTTACCAGATCTTTTACGGGATGGTTGCCGCCGTGGTGTCCGAATTTTAACTTATATGTCCGCCCGTTCAATGCTAATCCGAGGATTTGATGCCCCAGACAAATGCCGAAAATGGGTTTTTTGCCAATGAGTTCCCTTACGCTTTGAACGGCATAGGAAACCGCCTCGGGGTCTCCCGGCCCGTTACTCAATAATATCCCGTCGGGGTTCATCTCAAGCACTTCGTCGCTGCCTGTGTCAGCCGGCACTACGGTTACCATAATACCCTCAGAGACAAGATTTCTCAATATATTGAGTTTTAGTCCAAAATCATAGACCACGACCTTTAACTGACCATGATGAAGCGGCCTCACGTTTGAAGCGCTGTCCTCATAACCCCAGACCTTTTCATTCGCAGACCATTTATACGATTTATCTGTCGTAACCTCTTTGACTAAATCAATCCCGCCGATGCCAGGATGTGCTGTGATTTTCTCAAGCAGCATCGCAGGTGTATGGCGGCTCTCCGTTGAGATAATCCCCATCATAGAGCCAAAATCTCTTAAGCACACAGTAAGGGCGCGCGTATCTATTCCCTGAATTCCAACAACGCCGTGCTTATTAAGATAAGCCCCAAGCGCCCCGTCAGCCCGCCAGTTGCTGGGATAATCCAGACACTCCTTTACAATAATGCCCTCGGCCTTTGGTCCGTCTTTTGATTCGATATCCTCGCGGTTGACCCCATAATTTCCTATCTGCGTATATGTCATCGCCACAATCTGCCCCTTGTACGAAGGGTCGGTCAATATCTCCTGATAACCCGCCATCGCTGTGTTAAACACCACTTCGCCAATAGTCTCTCCTTCGGCGCCAAAAGACTCCCCCTCAAATACGAGGCCATTTGATAAAACCAGTACCGCCTTTTTCTTCATATCCCGTCCATTATTATACTATTATTAAAGTGATACTTCACCATCCCTTTACACAATGTCATAACCGGCAGCCCGCTTAAACGCCGACCACCAAAAGGAGTGTTTTTCCCTTTAGAAACAAACTGTTCAGGGTCAATTATGAAGTCTTTATTTAAATCTACGATAACAATATCGGCATCGGCACCGTCTTTTAATGTGCCCTTGTTGAGTTTTAAGATTTGAGACGGCCTGATGGTCATCTTTTCGATTAATTCATTCAACGGCAAAACCCCCTCTTTAACCAGTGCAAAACTAAGCGAAAATGCGGTCTCAAGCCCGGAGATTCCGAAGGCCGCCCCGTCGAATTCACAGATCTTATCGTCTCTGTGATGAGGGGCATGGTCTGTGGCTATCACGTCTATGGTGCCGTCTATGAGACCTTGCCGGACGGCCTCGACGTCTTTTATGGTTCTCAGGGGTGGATTTACCTTCGCGGCGGTATTATAGCCGACGGCCTCTGCCTCGGTTAGGTGAAAATAATGCGGACATGTCTCTGCCGTAACGGCTATCCCGTCTCTTTTCGCCTCTCTTATCGCCCTGACCCCGCCCGCCGTCGATACATGGGCGATGTGCAGCCGCCCGCCTGTCAACGCGGCAAGCTCGATATCCCTTTTTATCGCTATTACCTCAGACGCCGCCGGAATTCCTCTGAGGCCCAGCGTTGTTGACAGATACCCCTCGTTCATCACACCGTCGTTGGATAGAGATAAATCCTCCGCATGAGATATTATTGGCGATGAGAACACCTTTGAATACTCAAGCGCACGGCGCATCAACAACGAATCGCCGACCGGCCTGCCGTCGTCCGAAAAGGCAACGCAGCCCGCGTCTTTCATCATGCCCATTTCGGCAAGCTCACTGCCCTCCTGCCTTTTCGTTATCGCCCCAATTGGAAAGACGTTGCAGAAACCCTCGGATAGGGACTTCTTCACTATAAACTCCGTCACGGTCTCGTTGTCGTTTACCGGCTTTGTGTTGGGCATACAGCAGACGCTTGTAAAGCCGCCCCTGACGGCGGCGCGTGTACCGCTTTTTATGGTCTCCTTGTACTCAAAGCCCGGCTCCCTTAAGTGCGTGTGCATATCAAAAAGTCCGGGGAAGATATAAAGCCCGGAGGCGTCTATTACCTTAGTAATTTCTGGTGGTGTGATTTCTGGCATGACCGCAGATACGGCCTTTTCTATTCTTATTATCAAACCGTTTTTTATATGAACGCAGCCAATAAAATCTATTCCCTGTGAAGGGTCAACAATATGGCCATTTTTAATAATCAAATCCATACGTTACACCTCATATCTCAAGTGTCTGGTTAATTTATCAGTCATTTTCTTGGCCTTGCGCTGTCCAGGAGATAAAGGACTGCCATCCTGACGGCAAGGCCGTTGGTCACCTGTGCGTTGATGACCGAGTGTCTGCTGTCGGCTACCTCGGAGGCTATCTCAACGCCTCTGTTCATAGGGCCTGGGTGCATGACGATTACATCGGGACTGGCCTTCTGAAGCCTCTTTAGCGTCAGCCCCCAAAATTTAAAATACTCGTCGGTTGATGAGAAAAACCCGCCCGATTGTCTCTCCTGTTGTATTCGAAGTGTCATGATGACATCCATACCGGCTATCCCTGATTCGACGTCATGGTAAATATCCGCCACATCGTTTTCTATGCCGGGGGGGATTAGTGTATGCGGTGCTATCAGTCTTATAACCGCCCCAAGTTTTTTCAGGCAGTAGATATTGGATTTTGCCACCCTGCTGTGTGAAATATCCCCTATGATTGCTATTTTAAGCCCGGCAATAGTGCCCTTTTGCTCTTTAATCGTGAAGGCATCGAGCAGTGCCTGTGTGGGGTGTTCATCGATACCGTCACCGGCGTTGATTACAGAGGCATTTGAAATACGCGATATAAAATGAGGTACACCCGAGCACTGGTGTCTGATGATTATAAAATCTATGCCATAGGACTCAATAGTCTTAATCGTATCGTACAGGGTCTCTCCCTTGGCGACGGAACTTGTCGGCACTACAAAGTTGACGACATCGGTACTCAGCCTTTTCTCGGCCAGCTCAAATGATGTCTTTGTCCGCGTAGAAGGCTCAAAAAACAGATTCACAGCCGTCTTGCCTCTAAGGGTCGGGACTTTCTTGATATCCCTCGATAAGACATCCTTAAAAGACGAGGCGGTATTAAGTATCAGCTCAATGTCAGCCGTGGCTGCGCTTTTAATATCCAGAAGGTCTTTTTCCATAAATCCTTCAAACCAGCAACTCAGGCATCGGCGTCATTTCTGACGACGAGCACCATGTCCTGGTCTGCGTCTTCTTTAAGTAATACTTTAATATTTTCAGACCTCGATGTTGGAATATTCTTTCCTACATAGTCAGCCCGTATAGGCAGTTCCCTGTGTCCCCTGTCGATAAGCACGGCGAGTTGAATCTGAGACGGCCTTCCAAAATCGTTCAGGGCATCGAGGGCAGCCCTTATAGTCCTGCCGGTATAGAGGACATCGTCAACGAGAATTATTTTTTTATCGTTTATATCGACAGGCATCTCCGTCTTTCTAACGATAGGATGATTCTTTCTCCGGTTTAGGTCGTCCCTGTAAAACGAGATATCCAGGGAGGCAACAACAATTGAGACACCCTCTATTCGTTGTATTATCTCTGACAAACGCCTGGCAATATACACCCCGGCACGGTGAATCCCTACAATACAGACATTTTCGCAACCCTCGTTTCTCTCTATTATTTCGTGTGCCATACGAGAGAGTACTCGTGCAATGTCATTTTCGCTGAGGAGTTCCCGCTTTATCACTGAACAATTCCTTGTCCGAATGGACATGTAAGCCCCTGTGCCAGCCACCGCCCCTGCGACGGCCCCAGTGACATGCTCTTTGGACGCCCGCCCCGGCAGGAAACCCTCATAGAGATTTCAGAGGCAGACAGCTTCATTTCAGAGGCAGACAGCTTCATATTAAATTCGACGTTGCATCTCCTTACAGTCTCACCGGACTGCCATTAAAGGTACATCTATTCAAGCATAAACCAGGAATATTTGTCAAATTTGCCTGTATACCTAAATCCACCATCAAATTGAGCCGCGGTCTCAGTTTCAGGTTTGTGGGGGATTTTTGTGAGGGGGTTCAGAGTTTATTTCCCTTTGCGAGGGGATTATATTAGCCCTAACGCCCTAAAAAACCT
>JADFYO010000006.1 GCA_015233015.1 Nitrospirota bacterium
ATACTGCAGAAAAAATGAAGATTATTATCTCTTACGCTTTTAGATTAATTTTGCAAAAACAACCTGCTCAACCATTTTATTTTGCACTTATGCCAACTGCTTTTGATACTTAACTGCCGTTTTTAGGTTAAAGGAGCATCCTTCGACAGGCTCAGGATGATTCGTTTGTTTAACGATGATTCAAATGTTCTTACTTCTATGGACGCATTTTGGTATCAGCTATTCTTCAGCTCTTCGTATATCTCTAAAAATAGCTTGGCCGTATGTTTAAACGCGTCGAGGACTTGCGGGTCGAAGTGGTTTGGCATTACGCGGCCGTCTCCCTTTGTAAGTATGTTATATGTGGTTTCTGCGTCGAAGGCGGGTTTATACACGCGGGGGTTTATCAGGGCGTCATATATATCGGCAAGGGAGACAATTCTCCCCTCCAGCGGGATTTCCTCCCCTTTCAGGCCGTTTGGATAGCCGTTTCCATCCCATTTCTCGTGGTGCGTCCGGGCTATGCTTGCCGCCATTGACAGCCTGTAGTGGCTTCCTATTATCTTGGCTCCGTATGTGGAGTGTTGCTTCATCTCCTGCCACTCTGCCGTCGTCAACTGCCCGGGTTTTTTCAGGATTTCCGCCGGTATGTGTATCTTCCCTACGTCGTGAAGCGTTGCCTGCAGCTCGATAGTCTGGACAAATCTCTGATCCATTCCGAGATACTCCGCTATAGTGGCCGAGTACCTCCCGACACGCAGGATGTGGTTTCCCGTGTCCTCGTCGTTACTCTCCGCCGCCCGCGCAAGACTGTAAACCATGTACTCAAAGGCGTCCTCTGTCTCGTGTACCTGCGAGGAGAGGTTTTTCAGAAACAGGCTCTGCACTACGAAATTATTCAACACCGAGGCGTCGTATGATGACACTGTGTAGCCATAGTTCATTGCGAATATGCACAACGTACCGCTTACATAGGAGACGACATTGTCTATCTGCGGCAGGGTCTTGCCGATTTCATTTAAAAACGCGGCAATCTCCGGGCTGTTCATGTCATCGGCGTTTAGTACCGAGGTGGAAGAACTGCCACGTTGCGGCATAGTCAGGAGGTTTTCATATCCGCCCGGCAGTACCTGTGTATCGATAAGCCGACCTGTATCCATCTCGTTATATTTATACATAGTCCATCGCCAGTTGCTGTCCTTGTCATCGATAATCCCTACGATGAAGACCTCCGGGCGCGCATCGTCTTTTGTCTTTGTTCTCAATGTCCGCTTCATTATTTCGTCTATCGAAGTCTGAAAATCGAAATTCACGGGGTCAAACCTGTGCATCAGCGCCTCGCCATATGTCGTCAGCGTAACCATGTCATTGTAGGCAAAGCTCAGTCTGTCATTTAGTTCCTTCATCTGAATGAGCATTCTGACGCGCGCCAGCACCTCCGCAAAATTAAACGGCTTACTTAGAAACTCCTCTGCCCCGGCCTCTATCCCCTTTATGCGCTCCTTCTTGTCCGTAAGCGCCGTCATTATTATTACGGGTATGTGCCTTAGTTTTTCGTCCTTTTTGATATATCTGCAGACCTCGAAACCATCCATATCCGGCATCATCACGTCCAACAGGACGATATCCACGCAGACGGCGCATATCATCGCAATCGCCTCTTTGCCGCTTCCCGCCATGAGCATCTCATACCCCTGCGGCCTTAGGAAGGCATCGAGAAGCTGGAGGTTGACAGGTTCGTCGTCAACACAGAGGACTTTCTTGCGCTTGTCTTTCATGCCTGATTTATATAATCCTTTACAATCCCCGGCAGCTGCCTCGTATCTATGGGTTTGGATATGTAGCCGTCAAATCCGGCGTCGAGGATGTTCTCCCTGTCTCCTTTCATCGCATATGCCGTTACGGCAACGGTCTTGATGTCCTGCGTGGCAGGGTCTTTTTTCAGCATTTTCACGGCTGTAAAACCATCTATCACGGGCAGCTGTACGTCCATTAAAATCAGCGCGGGGAGTGCTTCCCTTGCCGCACGAATACCTTCCTCGCCGTCTGCCGCCTCGATAATATCATACCCGTAATAACTCAGCACCGCCTTCATCAGCAGCCGGTTGTCGTCGTTTTCCTCGATTACCAATATCGTATCTTTCATGTCTTTACCACAGGTATTGTAAAATAAAACCTGCTTCCTTTGCCAAAAATACTTGTTACGCCGATGGTGCCTCCGTGAAGCTCTATCAGTTTCTTCGACAGCGCAAGGCCGAGGCCGGCCCCCTCGTATTTCTTTGTATATGACGAATCCAGCTGTGTGAATTCTGTAAACAACCTCCCGATGTCCTCCTCCCTAATCCCGATACCAGTGTCTTCTACGGCAGTCTCTATGAAAGTTGCCGCTTTGTGTTCGATTACACGCGCCGTTATCTTTACTGTACCATATTCTGGCGTGAATTTTATCGCATTGCTTATCAAATTATAGAGCACCTGATTTAACCGGCGCTCGTCGCCATCCACATTTATATCCGCCTCTGCCTGTATTTCCGATGACAACTGTATGTGTTTTTCCGCTGCCCTTTCTCTGAACATCGCCTCGGAGGCGATTACAAGCTGCCCAATCCTGAAGATGGATCTCTCAAGCTCCATCTTGCCGGCCTCTATTCTCGATAAATCCAGCACCTCGTTTATCAGGGCAAGCAGGTGGTTACCGCTGTTCAGTATGTTGTTGACATACGTCTGCTGTTGGGCATTGAGCTGACCGTATAGTTCATCTGTAAGGACTTGCGAAAACCCTATGACAGAGTTAAGAGGGGTGCGCAGCTCGTGGCTCATATTTGCAAGGAAGCCGGATTTCGTCCTGCTTGCCTCCTCGGCAAGGAGCTTGGCGTCTTCCAGTTCCTTTGTCCGTTCTCTGACTTTTTGCTCGAGGTTGTCAGCGTATTCCTTTAGTTTGTCTTCCATGTGTTTGCGCCGCGTTATGTCATATGAAAATATCCTTATCGTCTTTCGGTCATTCAATATATGAACGTATTGAATGAATATCTTATCTTTTATGGCAATTTCACATAATGTAGAGTCTTTATCTTCCAAGAGGAGGGTCTCGATTATTTCGTTCAGCCCGGGAGGGATGAGCTGGGATTTCTCTAAATTATCTGCGTTAATCAGGTCCTGTGCCGCCGGATTAATGTACGTTATCACGGGCTGCCCTTCGTGCATCTGCAGCCCCGTTATTGGCGATGGGTTTTTCTCCGGGAACGAGGCCAGGATTTCCATTTCGTTAAACGAGCTGTCAAGGGCGTCTGTCATTACGTTAAAATATCTGGCAAGTTCGCCTATTTCGTCCCTGCTCCCGATGGTTATCCTTGTGTGAAAGTCCCCGCCTGCAACATTTCTTACCGCTTCGATTATCCTCAGAAGAGGACGTGTGACAATGGCCCTTGCCACTGTTATGCACAATACGACCATGAAGGAAAAAAATACCGCCATATAGAGTTTCAGACGGTACAAGGCGGCAAGTTTTTGTTTGTAATCCTCCTGCATACATGCAGTAAACGATGCAAGCGTACTCTCGAATTCCCTGACTGTCTTTTCGTCCGGCGCCGACGATATAACGGCCGCCCATTTATCCAGCAACTCCCCCGACATCTGCCGCGCCTTTGGGTCTTTCAGCGGACACAGCGGTGTGCCGTCGTTTATTAACTTCATCATATTACCCGCGTCCGGTTTGGCTGTGTTCTTTTTTGCATCGCCCGTGTCGATTGAACGGGTGCCGTTTTCACGCAGCCGCCATCTAAGTTCGCCCGCCTTCTGAAGCCACAAAGATATATTGTTTATTTCGATAGTGCTTCTCAGGTCGTACAGGAAACTTGCGCCAAGCACTATCAGACAAAACAGGCCAAATACCATCAGCTTCGTATTGAGCGATACAAACTTCACATTGGTGAATATGCTTTTCACGTTAAACTGTCCCTTGGAGGTTAAGCCTTCAGAGTCCCATCGACCATTACATAAATGACATCGGTTTTTTTTGCGAAGGCCTCGTTGTGCGTTACTATAATAAACGTCGTACCCTTCCTGCGGTTTATATCGAGAAGCAGCTCAATCAACCTCTCGCCGGTTTTTGTATCCAGATTGCCCGTCGGCTCATCGGCAAGCACCACTAATGGGTCAAGTATGAGGGCGCGGGCAACGGCTACACGCTGCTGCTCTCCGCCTGACAGCTCACCCGGTCTGTGCAGGAGCCTGTCCTTCAGGCCAAGTTCACCCAATATAGCCCTGCCGCGCTCCAACAGTTCATCTCTTTTAATTGCCGCAATAAGGCCCGGCATTATCGTGTTTTCAAGGGCGTTAAACTCCGGCAGCAGGTTGTGAAACTGAAACACAAACCCGATTGTCTTATTTCTGAAGGCCGCAAGGCCCTTGTCATCGAGCTGGAAGACATTCTCGCCATTATATGACACCTCTCCCGTGGTCGGCCTGTCAAGCGTACCTGTAACGTGAAGGAGCGTGCTCTTGCCTGCGCCGGAAGCACCCATTATCGAGATTATCTTCCCTTTTTCGATAGTCATGTTCACACCGTCGAGCACTGTCAGCCGGCCTGCCTCGGTTGGGAACGACTTGCTGAGATTAGTAATTTTTATCATCTTTTAGTTTTGTACCACCGGATTTCGTCTCTTGAGCGTCATCGGGAGCCTGTGTCTGAGTGGCGGCCTTATTTATCGTCTTAACCGCGGCCTTTGTCTTATTGTATGTCCCCATGACGGTGTGCATTCTATGGCCTACATCATCGGCCTTGTCGGCCGCCTTGTTCATAAACGCCTTAGCATCGGAAGCGGCATACTCTATCTCATCGCCAAACCACCTGAAGCCATCCCCGCCATGACGATACGCTATATACAGAAAACACCCCACAGACAAGAACGTTATCATGATAATCCGCCCAATTAATCTAAACAATCAGCACCTTATTCATACCTCAGCGGTTCAATCGGATTGAGCCTCGCCGCCTGATATGCGGGATATATGGTCGATAGGAAACTTATCGTCAGCGCCGCGGCGGCAACGAGCGTGAAATCCAGAAGTTTCACCTTCACCGGCAGGTGGCTCAGGTAATAAACATCGGCGGGCAGCTTTATAATCTCATATGAATCCAGCAGGAAGCACGTAAGAGAGCCGCCGAAAAGCCCGATAGCAGTCCCGGCAAGTCCTATAAACAGACCCTGAATCATAAATATCCACATTATGCCGGTGTTTGTGGCGCCCATTGTCTTAAGTATGGCTATCTCGCGCTGTTTCTCCATTACGTTCATAATCAGCGTGGATATTATATTAAACGCCGCAACCAGCACAATCAGGATTAAGATGACAAACATGGCGAATTTCTCCAGCTTCAGCGCCGAAAACAGATTTCTGTTCATCTGCATCCAGTCGCGCGCGTGGTAGGGATAGCCAAGGGCTTTGTTTATATACGTCCGGACGGCCTCGGCCTGGTATATGTCGTCGAGCTTGACCTCCACACCGATTGCGGCGTCGCCGATGTCAAAAAAATTCTGAGCCGCCTTCATAGATACCATCGCAAGATTGGAGTCATACTCGAACATGCCGACCTCGAAAACCGCCACAACCTTGAATTTTCTCGCCTTTGGCAGCATACCAAGAGGGCCGACGTCGCCGGTGGGGGATATGATATTTATCTCGTCATTCACTGAGACGTCTAAATTAGCGGCGAGTTCCTTGCCGATAACAATGCCGTTTTCTATGTCGTTGAGTGCGTTGACAGAACCTTTTTTTACGTACCTGGCGATGTCGGTTGTGGTCTGTTCGAGGGCTGGCAGCACACCGCGCAGGTAAATCCCCTGCGCACTCTTGTTGCGGGACGCCATCGTCTGCCCAAGCACAAACGGCGATACCGCCGTCACATGCGGCATGGCCTTTATCTTATCGGCGAGTTCCCTGTAATTGCTTATCCTGCCCTCATAATTCAGCACTATGATATGGGTATTGACGCCAAGTATTTTCCTTTGTAAATCCTCGTGAAAACCGCTCATCACAGACAGCACTATTATAAGGGCCATTACGCCAAGGGCCACTCCGCCTATGGAAATCACGGTATTAAAGGAAATGCCCTTGTTTTTCTTCCTCGATTTGGAATAACGCAGGGCAATGAAAAAAGGATAGCTTAGTTTCACTGCTCTGGCTTCAGCTGGGGAAACAGTATGACATCCCTGATTGAGTGGGCGTCTGTAAGGAGCATTACCAGTCGGTCAATGCCTATTCCCTCGCCTGCCGCCGGCGGCATACCGTACTCAAGCGCCCTAAGGAAGTCCTCGTCCATGGAGTGCGCCTCTTCGTCGCCCATACTTTTTGCCTCTGACTGTGCCTGAAACCTGCCCCTTTGGTCAATTGGGTCGTTCAGCTCAGAAAAGGCGTTTGCCAGTTCCCTGCCCACAATAAACAGCTCAAATCTATCGACGAGCGCGGGGTTGTCCTTTTTCCGCTTTGCCAATGGGGAGATTTCAATAGGGTAGTCGGTAATAAACGTGGGCTGGATAAGCTCCGGTTCGACGAGTTCAGAGAATATCTCGTCAAATATCAGCTTCCCTTGGGGTACATCCTTTGGCAAATCGACGCCATGCTGCCGTGCCCATTCGACAGATTTTTTTGGGTCGCGGGCTATCGCCTCCGTAAGCCCCTTCTCTTGAAGCGCGCCGAAAAACGTAAGCCTCTTCCAGGGCGGCGTAAGGTCTATGTCGAGCGCGCCATATTTGAATTTCAACGTGCCAACAGACTTCATGGCAGCCTCGCATATCAGCTCCTCGGTAAAGTCCATCAGGAATTTGTAGTCCTTATAGGCTATGTAAAACTCTATCATCGTAAACTCGGGATTGTGTTTCGTGGATATGCCCTCGTTTCTGAAATTCTTGTTTATCTCGAATATCTTATCGTAGCCACCAACAAGGAGACGTTTTAGATACAGCTCAGGGGCGATGCGCAGATACAGTTCCAGCTCCAGCGCGTTATGAAACGTCTTAAACGGCTTTGCCGCAGCCCCGCCGGCAATCGGGTGCATCATAGGGGTCTCCACCTCGATAAACCCGCGCTCCTCGAGAAAGTCCCTGATGGCCTTCAGTATCCTGCTCCTCATGGCAAAGGTTTTCTTCACGGCAGGGTTTACGATGAGATCGACATAGCGCTGCCTGTACCGTGTCTCGACGTCTGTCAGGCCGTGCCATTTCTCTGGAAGGGGACGCAGGGACTTCGACACTATCTTGAATTCGTGAACCTCTACGGTCAGCTCCCCTGTACGGGTCTTAAATAACCTGCCTGCCACACCGATAATATCGCCGATGTCTAGTTTTTTTATTATCTGATACCTGTCCTGAAGAATATCTCTGGCGAAACACAGTTGAATCCTCTCGTCAGAGGCGTCGGAAATATGCACGAAGGCCAGCTTCCCGAAATTTCTCATAGCAAGGATTCTTCCGGCAACAGAGCACGCAGGCTTGGCGCTTTCAAGGGCGTCATGGTCAAGTGCGCTATACTTATCGATAAGTGCCGCGGCGTAGTCTGCCGCTTGAAAACTCTCGTCGTATGGGTCGATGCCAACGGCGCGCAGCTCCCCAAGTTTCTTTTTTCGTTGTTCTATCAGCTCATTTATCTCTTCCATAATCCCCGCATTACACGTAATATCAGCCTATGCACAGTTCCTCAGGCAATATTGATTATATCATATTTTCGCCGTTCCTTGACAAGTTTTAATTATAAAAATTATAATTCATACAGCGTTTAATAAAGCGCGAGGCTATTATGGATTGTGAAATGGCGGGAATATGCGAATAAGGGTAAAGGACATACCAGAGGAAGGCTATGACGCGGCGGTAGATGTGCCTCTTACAAAGGGGCGGACGTCGATGGAAGGCCGTCTGAGGGGAACTATTAATCTTCGCGTTATGGCAGATGAGGCAGAGGTCGTGGCAGCTGCCGGGGCCATAGTGGAAGCGAAGTCAACGTGCAGCCGCTGCCTCGAGGAGTTCGACAACGGCTTTAAGATAGATGTAGTGCTGGCCTGTGTCCCCATTAGCGAACTGGAGGCAGAGGTGGAGGGAAAACAGCTGTCTGGCGACGAGCTGGATATATATTTTTATGAAGACGGGATTCTGGACATAAACAGAATGATGGAAGAGCAGGTGATTTTAAATATACCGATGCAGACGATGTGCAGCTCTGAATGCAGGGGGTTATGTCCTGCGTGCGGGGCAAATCTCAACATCGGGCCATGTACCTGCGTAAAGCTGCCGGTGGATGACAGATTTCACGTATTAAAAGACTTTATGAAAAAAACTGTAAGCAATAATAAATCTAAAGGAGCATAACAGAAAATGGCAAATCCAACATCGAGACACTCGAAATCAAGAAGAGACAAGAGGAAGGCAAACTGGAAGGGTGCACTGCCAGCGGTAGTGAAATGTCCTGACTGCGGCGAATTTAAAGCACCCCACCGCGTATGTTTAGGCTGTGGCAAGTACGACGGAAAAGAGGTACTGGCAGTAATAGAGAAAGAGTAGGTAACAACAGATGAAGATAGCGCTGGATGCAATGGGAGGCGACAACGCCCCTGACGTCACTATAGAAGGGGCGCTGCAGGCCGTCAACGAGTATGACGACGTAAGCGTGGAGCTTATCGGCGACTCGGATGTGCTATGGAAACGCCTGAAGGCAGAAAGAAAATATGACGAAAAGAGGATAACGGTCAGGCACGCCTCAGAAGTAGTCGACATGGACGAGGCGACATCGCAGGCCCTCAGGAAGAAAAGGGATTCGTCCATACGGGTAGCGGTAGATATGGTAAAAAAAGGCGAGGCGGAGGCCGTAGTGAGCGCAGGACATTCGGGGGTGGCAATGGCCACGGCGCTGACGGTTCTGAAAAAGGCCCCGGGGGTTGACCGCCCTGCAATCGCCGTCCTGATGCCGACGGTAAAGGGGCGTTTTTTGTTGATTGACGCCGGTGCGAACGTTGACTGCAAGCCCGACAACCTGCTTCAGTTTGCCCTTATGGGAAGCTCCTATTATAAGGCGGTCTATGGCGTCGGCGAACCTAAGGTAGGCCTGATGAGCATCGGAGAGGAAGACACTAAGGGAAATGAGCTGACTAAGGAGGTCTTTAAACTCTTAAAGGCGGCGAACATAAATTTCATCGGCAACGTAGAAGGCAAGGATGTCTTTACGGGTATGGCGGATGTGGTAGTGTGCGACGGGTTCATTGGAAACACCATATTGAAGGTGTCCGAAGGGCTGGCCGACGCGTTAATGAAGATGTTGAAGACGGAGATATCGGGGCGTATGGCGAGTAAGCTGGGATATCTGCTTATGAAACCGGCAATCAGGGGTTTCAGAAGAAGAACGGACTACGACGAAAGCGGCGGGGCACCGCTGTTGGGCATAAATGGCACATGTATAATCTGCCACGGGCGCTCGACGTCAAAGGCGATAAAAAACGCTATTAAGGTGGCAAACCAACTAGCCACAGCAAATATAAATAAGATAATAACCGAGGAGATTGCCATGTCGCACAAGCAAATCAGGAAGAAGGAACGGCAGCTTGCTGAGGGCTAGGATACTCTCGACCGGCTCGTATGTGCCGTCACGAAGGTTGACCAACGCCGAGCTGGAGAAAATGGTCGATACCTCCGATAAGTGGATTATGGAGAGGACGGGGATAAAAGAGAGAAGGATTGCGGCAGAAGGCGAAAACACATCGGATTTGGCGTATGAGGCCTCGAAGACCGCCCTTGACCGCGCGGGGATTTCTGCGGATTCCCTGGATTTAATCATTGTGGCCACAATTACGGGGGATATGCCGATACCGGCTACGGCGTGTTTTCTGCAACACCGCCTCAACGCCCCCAATGCTGCGGCCTTCGATATAAACGCGGCGTGTTCGGGGTTTTTATTCGGCCTGTCGGCCACCAATGCCTACATTAAGAGCGGGATGTACAAAAGGATACTGTTAGTAGGGGCTGAGGCACTTTCAAGATTTACGGACTGGGAGGACAGAAACACATGTGTCCTTTTTGGCGACGGCGCGGGTGCTGCAATACTCGAGGCAACAGACGGCCCGTCCGGCGTAATGTCGGTCGATATACACTCGGATGGGACATACTGGGAACTGTTAAATCTCCCCGGAGGCGGCTCAAAGCATCCGCCATCGAAGGAGGCAGAGGCAAACCGCATGTACTACATAAAAATGAAAGGCAACGAGACGTTTAAAATCGCAGTAAGGACGCTCGAGAAACTCGTCCTTGACGCGCTGCAAAAGAATAATCTCGATGCCTCGGACATAGCCCTGCTGATACCCCATCAGGCCAATCTCAGGATAATCTCTGCAACGGCCTCGAGGCTTGGAATTGGCATGGAAAGAGTGATGGTAAACCTTGACAGATGCGGCAATACCTCAGCCGCTTCCATACCGATTGCGTTGGATGAGGCCGCGTCAACCGGCCGAATAAAGGAAGACGACTATATACTTCTGGAGGCCTTCGGCGGGGGGCTTACATGGGCGTCGGCCGTGATCAGGTGGTAACCGGCCAAATTGCCGGGCCGGCGGTACTGCTTTGAAAAAAACAAACGTATATGTTAGTATATGCAGCGTTTCATGGTAAACGTAATAATTAAGTGAACATGGAGGCGTGAGGTGAAAAAGGCAGCTTCGATAATAGTGATGTTAGTGTTTTTATTGTCTTCGGCTACAATGGTATGTGCCGAATATGTGAATGGTCATTTCAATAAGAAGGGCACATACGTCAGTGGCCATAGCCGCAAGGCCAGGTCGGGTTCGTCGTTTAAAAGCAGATCAGGCAGGTCAGGCAGGTCTGTGACGAGAAGCGCAAGAAACAGCAGGGGTTCGAGAAGGCGGTAAAAGATGACTGGAATCGGCTTATTATCTGAATTATTATCTAAAATATACGGGGGTTGACGGAGGCTGAATGTTAAACTATATGTTGAACAATGTAAAGATAGGAGTAAGGCTTTATGTCCTTGCCGGATTTGGTTGTTTGTTACTTATAGCCGTAGGCTTGTTCGGGCTGAACAGCACACTAAACACACATGCCCTGCTTGAAAGCAATTACGAACATGGGACGGTTTCGCTGGGGGAAATGAGTATTATTTACAAAACCTTTGAGCGCAACAGGGTAAATCTTGTACAGATGCTGCTGGTTCAGACCAAGACGGAGATGGACAAGCGAATCCCGATGATAGAGAAAGGGATTGAGGAGATAAACGAGCAGTGGAAGCAATACTCATCTTCTAAGATGTCAGATGAGGAGAAAAGTCTCGCCGATAAGATACAGCAGGACAGGTCGGCCTTTTTGAGCGAAGGGATGACGGCGGTTATAAATGCGGTAAAAAACGGTAAATATGACGAGGCGAAGGATATCTTTGACAACAAATTCAGGCCGCTTTCAGTTAAGCTGGAGAAAGACTTCGATGAGTTAATTCAGATACAGATCGGCGGCTCAAAAAAAGAATATGAAAAATCTCAGAAGATTGCCTCTTCCACAAAGACCCTTTTAATAGCGCTTATCTTAATCGGCGTGGTTTGTTTGATGGTGTCGGCCATAACGATAATCAAGAGCATAACGAACCCGTTAAGCGAAGGTGTCGGGGCGATGCACAGGATTGCTGCGGGCGACCTGACAGTAGATATAAGCTCGGTCAGCACAGATGAAGCGGGGCAGCTGATTAGCGCCATAGCTGAGATGGCAGCAAATTTAAATGAAATGATGGAGAAGATAAAGCAGTCTGCCGACATGGTAGCCGCATCGAGCGATGGGTTGAAAAGCAGCTCTGAGCAGATGTCTCACGGGGTAAACGAGCAGTCAGCCAAGTCCTCGCAAATTGCCACATCCGCAACCGAGATGTCACAGACGGTTGTCGATATAGCCAGAAACGCCTCAAGCATAGCGTCGTCAGCCATCGATACGTCAAAAGAGGCAAAAGAAGGCGAGATGATAGTAAATAAATCCATAAAAGAGGTAAAAAGCATAGCTCAAACCGTAGGGGAGTCAGCCGGGTTGATTGCGTCATTAGGGGCGCGCTCAAAGCAAATCGGAGACATTGTTAAGGTAATCAAGGACATAGCCGACCAGACAAACCTGCTGGCCTTAAACGCTGCGATAGAGGCGGCAAGGGCAGGAGAACAGGGGCGGGGGTTCGCCGTCGTTGCCGACGAGGTGAGAAAACTGGCCGAGAGAACGGCCAAGGCAACATCCGAAATAAGCGCAATGATTATATCTATTCAGAGTGAAACCGATATGGCCGTTTCTTCGATGGACGGGGCTACAAGAATGGTAGAGGCCGGAGTAGAAAACGTAAGCAGCGCGGGCGAATCGCTCCATAGAATCGTAGCCAGCATCTCCTCTCTTCAGATGATGGTAGAGCAAATAGCCTCGGCAACCGAGGAGATGTCCACTGTTTCGGAGACAATAACGGCAGACATAGAATCCATAGCGAACGTCTCGCACGAGAACTCGTCAAGTTCAGACCACATTGCGCGTTCGGCATCGGAGCTTTCAGACCTTTCATCGGGGTTGCAGCAGATTGTCGGCCAGTTCAAAGTCGGCGGCGCCATAGGTTACTCTGGAAGCGGCAAAAGGCCGCTGAGACTGGGTTAATATGTAGTACTGGATAAGGCAAACAGATGAGCGAAGAGAGTAAAATAATTGTGGCACAATGATGGAGCACATTCGGACTGGCTGCATCCCGAATGTGCCCGGCGCCTTGACTGCCGAACACTCATATAAGCAGGCCCTTACCCCATATGAGGCACTGAAACTGAGCAAATACTAAACCACTTTCAGGCTTCAAAGGTTTTGTCCTGCTGTTGCGCAAAGAACATACCTCTGAAACCACCAGTCAACGCCCCGGCACAATGCAATGCCATTATTTAACCTCGGCAAACGCGTCCGCAAACTGTCTGGTGTAACGGTCTTCGTAAACCGGGAAGAAAAATATTGATTCGCAGCTTGGACAGGTGAACATGTTACCACTTTCGTACTGTACCTTCAAGACGAGGTTTGCGTTGCATGAATCACATCTTTTCATATCCCTTCTCCTTTGTCCTTTTGCCATGGGCAGGTTGTATATTGCCTGAGGCGTTAATAATATCCAGCTGTCTAAAAACGTCATTGATTTGTCAATAAATTGACATAAGCCGGTAATTCTTTCCAGTGTCTTTTGTTTAATATCTTTGATTTTCATAATATATATCTCCATATGAGGCATAGTAATATAATCGGCATCTTTACATATAATAATTAGTTAGCAAATACTATGCCAAATGAATTGCCGACGGAACGGTAACACAGCGGGGATAAATATCATCTAGGCACACGCCTTTTTTGCCATATCCTTTAACTGCTTGTTTTTACAACTGATTTTAGCCTTGTTTAATTACGACTGTCGAAGGTGAGTGTACATGTTTTGACTTTTTTGTATAAAAACAATTATGACACAGTCTGCAAGCCGGAATGACAAAAATAAGGGAGGCAATTTCTAATGCGTTTGCCCTGATTCTGCTGAGCGAACAAATCACAAACCCCAGAGACATAATTCTAACGTGTCCCCAAGAACTATGGCGTCGCGGCTGCCGCCTCGCGTTGCGGCTGGTTCAATTGATCTGAATTCATCGAATTCACATTCCACGTACCGCCTAGTGCCTTGATTAACAGCACGCTGTTTGCCATTATGCGGCCGGATATGGTTGCCGCGGCTTTTTTGTTATTTAGTTCAATGTTCTGGATTACTATCAGATCCAGCGTGCCGATTGTGCCCGCTCTGTATTGGTTTGTGGCAACTGCCAGGGCAGCCTCCGATGACTTTACCGCCTCATCCTGCGCCCTCTGCTCAGCCATAAGTATCGCATTCGTCGATAGCGCGTCCTCTACCTCCTGAAACGCACTCAGCACGGTCTGTCTGTATTGGGCAACCGCCGCGTCATAACCGGCCCGCGCCTGCTCCGCTACAGCCAGCTTCAACCCGCCATCAAATATCGACTGCGTCAGCGACGCCCCAAGCGACCAGACAAGACTTGGCCACGAGAACAGCTTATCAATCACCGAACTCTGAAACCCGCTCGATGGGCTGAGTGTGATGTTTGGATAGAACGCCGCCACTGCAACCCCGATTTGCGCGTTAGCTGCGGCAACACGCCGCTCCGCCGCAGCTATGTCGGGTCTGCGCTCCAACAGCTCTGACGGCACACCCACAGGTATAGCGGGTGCCAAAAACTGAAGCGGCATAAACGGCAGCGTAAAGGACGATGCCGATTTGCCCATCAGGAGTGCTATAGCGTGTTCAAGCGTTGCCCGCTGTACTCCCAAATCTATGGATTGGGCGACGGTTGTCTTTAGCTGAGTTTCGGCATTAAGCACATCGGCCTTGCCGGTCACGCCGCTTTCATAGCGGTTTCTTGTAATCTTCAGGGTCCTTTCATAGCCCTCGATGGTCTCGTTAAGAAGCTGGCGCTGAGTGTCGAGCGCACGAAGCTGAAAATAATCCTCTGCAAGCTGCGCCTGAGAACTCAGACGCAGTGCCTCAAGGTCGGCAAAACTGGCCACTGCCCCCGCCTCATATGCCTCAATCGTTCGTCTTAGGCCGCCCCATAGGTCCAACTCCCAACTTGCCGTGCCAGACAGGGAATAATTCGTATTCGTAGTTTGCGAACCGCCGGTCTTGCCTGATGATGACCCTGATGTTGTACTCGATGCCGCCCCTGATGATGATGAGCCGCCTCCGGATGTGTTCGCAGAGGTTCTATTCCTGGTAACGGAGGCCCCGGCTGAAAGCGTTGGATACAGCTGGACTGAATCCACAAGCGCGCGCGCCTGCCGGAACTGCGCCTCTTTTACGGCAAGGTTCTGATTTGAGATGCTGACCTCTTTTTCAAGGTCGTTCAGCCGTGCGTCGTTAAATAACTCCCACCATGCCTCTTTCGTCACGTTGTCCATGGGTCTTGCAATCTTCCAGATATCTGTCTCTTTATAACCTGCCGGAATTGCCATATCCGGCTTTACATAATCCTTGCCCGCCTTGCATGAGATGAGCAGCATAGACGCCGCCAACAATACTAATAAGGTTTTATTAAGCATTATATTATCCTGCCTGTGTGTGTTGTATTTTTAATACCTGCCGCCTGATGCGGGTGGTTTAGTGTGCCGCATAATTTACCTTGTTTCTCATTTTAAGAACCCAAAGCCTCAATCTGTCCATGTATAAGTATATCACCGGTGTGGTGTAAAGTGTCAGCATCTGGCTGAAAATTAATCCTCCCACGATGGTAATCCCAAGTGGGCGGCGAAGCTCCGACCCCACGCCAGTGCCAAGGGCAAGCGGCAGGGCACCCAGCAGTGCCGCCATCGTCGTCATCATAATCGGCCTGAACCTTAACAGGCACGCCTCGTGTACCGCGTCCTTAGTGCTCTTACCATACCTGCGTTCGGTTTCAAGTGCGAAGTCAACCATCATTATGCCGTTTTTCTTCACTATCCCTATCAGCAGGATTATCCCTATTATCGCTATTATGCTTAATTCTGTGTGAAATATATAGAGGGCGGCGACCGCTCCCACACCTGCCGAGGGGAGTGTCGAAAGTATCGTAATCGGGTGAATATAGCTCTCATACAGGATGCCAAGCACAATATATACCGTCACTAAGGCGGCAAGTATCAGCCACGGTTCATTGGCAAGCGAGGCCTTAAACGCCTGTGCCGTGCCGGAGAACTGCCCTCGCACGCTTAACGGCATTCCTATATCGACAGCGGCTTTCTCTATTGCCGCTACCCCCTCGCCAAGCGCCGTGCCGATTGAAAGATTAAACGACAGCGTTATCGACGGGAACTGTCCCTGATGATTTATTGCAAGTGGCGACATCGTATTGTCATAATGGGCAAAGGCGCCAAGGGGGATACGCGCCCCTGTGGTGGAAAATACGTATATATCGTTTAGCGCGTCGGCGTGCTGCCAGTACTCAGGGGAGACTTCCATAACTACATGGTATTGATTGAGGGCGGTGTAGGTAACCGATACCTGGCGTTGGCCAAATGCGTCATACAGGGCTGAGTCTATCAACTGAGGCGTTACTCCAAGGCGTGAGGCGGCGGCACGGTCTATCTGAAGCGTTACCTCGCGTCCCTGGTCCTGTAAATCAGTGTTTACGTCAACAACCTGCGGGAGGGTCTGCATCTTTTGGCGCATCTTCTGCGCCCACATACTAAGCTCCGCGCTGTTCTCACCAAGAAGGGTATATTGATAGAGCGCCCCTCCAATCCTTCCCCCAACGCGTATATCCTGAACGGACTGCAAAAAAGTGGAAGCGCCGGGGATGCCGCCGAGCTTACCACGAAGCCTTTTAATAACTTCCGCAGCCGTTGATCTGCGTACTTCAAACGGGCGCAGGGAGATAAACATCCGGCTTGTGTTTGTGGTTGACCCACCGCCGCCTCCCGTAAAGCCCATCACATGCTCGACATCCTTGTCATCTTTTATAATACCAATAATTCGCTCAAGTTTGCCCTTCATCGACTGAAAGGATGTGTCCTGAGCCGCCTGAATGTTCCCGGCAATACGCCCGGTATCCTGCTCGGGGAAGAAACCCTTTGGAATGATGATAAACATATAGACGCTCGTCATCGCCGTGAGAATGGTCAGGCAGAGCATAAAAAAAGAATGCCGGAGCGCTACATTCAGGCTGCGCTCATAAAGCCTGAGTATCCGGTTAAAGAACCCCTCGCTGATACGGTAAAAAAAGCCGTGTTTAACTCTACCTTTCTCGCCCTCGGGCTTTATTATTGTGGCGCACATCATCGGCGTTGTCGTAAGGGAGACAACCAAAGAGATCAATATCGATACAGACAGCGTCACGGCAAACTCCCGAAACAGCCTTCCTATCATCCCCTCCATCAGTAAAATAGGGATAAACACGGCAACCAGCGACAGGCTCATCGAAATTACCGTAAAGGCAATCTCCTTTGAGCCGGTTACCGCCGCCTCAAATGGGGCAATTCCCTTCTCCCTGTACCTTGATATATTTTCAAGCACGACAATGGCGTCATCCACGACAAACCCCGTGGCCACGGTCATCGCCATAAGCGAAAGATTGTTCAATGAATACCCTAACAGGTACATCACGGCAAATGTCCCCGTAATCGAGACAAAGACCGCCACCGCCGGGGCAAGTGTGGCACGGGCGTTACGAATAAACCAGAATACGACAAGTATTACCAGTATCCCCGAAAGCACAAGCGAGTGCTTTACCACATTCAGAGAGCCTGTGATTGGAGGTGTCCTGTCAAGCACTACGGATAGAGCCACGCCACCGGGTAAAACCGCCTCGAGCTGCGGCAGGACATCCTTTATGTTCTGTACTGTCTCTATAATATTTGCCCCCGGCTGCCTGAAAATAACGAGCATAATGGCAGGCTTTCCATCGACTATACCGGCAACACGCACATCCTCGACTGAGTCCACAACCGAGGCCACATCGGAAAGGCGCAGCGCCATGCCGTTTTGATAGGAAATAATCAGAGGAAGGTATTGTTTAGCGACATTGAGCTGGTCATTGGCCATGATTTCCCATTGCCTGCCGCCTTCGGTGATTTGCCCCTTGGGGCGGTTGACGTTTGTCCTTGCTATCATAGCACTTACGTTATCGAGGCTTATTCCATATCTGTTTAGTGCCGTGGGATTTAACTCGACCCTTACGGCGGGGAGCGCCCCGCCTCCGACAAACACCTGCCCAACACCGCTCATCTGCGCAATCTTCTGCTGGAGGACGCTTGAGGCTACGTCGTACATGCGGGCACTGCTTACGGTGTCTGACACAAGGGCGATGATAAGAATGGGCGCGTCGGCTGGGTTGGACTTTCTATATGTGGGATTTGTGGGAAGGTTTATGGGCAGGTCGCTGCGTGCGGCGTTGATTGCCGCCTGAATATCGCGCGCCGCGCCGTTTATGTCCCTGTTAAGTTCGAATTGAAGCGTAACGCTGGTCGTGCCGCGATTGCTTGTCGAGGTCATCTCGGTAACGCCGGCTATACGTGTAAACTGTTTCTCCAGAGGGGCGGCCACGGAAGTTGCCATCGTCTCAGGGTCAGCCCCGGGAAGCCCCGCGCTTACCGATATAGTAGGGAAATCCACCTGCGGAAGCGGCGACACGGCAAGCGATTGAAACCCGAGCACCCCCGCTAAAACCATGGCAATTGTTATAAGCGTAGTGGCAACCGGCCGCCTTATGAATATCTCGACGAATTTCATTGCGAGTGCCTTTTACCCTTTTACAGCCATGTGTCGGGAGCCTTTCATCAGACGTACAGATATTTTATCGAAGGCAAGGTATATAACCGGAGTTGTGTAAAGGGTCAGAACCTGGCTGAGGATAAGTCCGCCGACGATGGTTATGCCAAGCGGGCGCCTGAGTTCAGACCCGACACTGTTGCCAAGTGCAAGCGGCAGGGCGCCCAGAAGGGCCGCCATCGTTGTCATCATTATAGGACGAAATCTCAGCAGACACGCGTCATATATGGCCGCCTCGGCGGTCTTCCCATCGCGGCGCTGCCCTTCGAGCGCGAAGTCAACCATCATAATGCCGTTTTTCTTTACTATTCCTATAAGCAGTATTATCCCTATGACCGCAATAACGTCGAGGTCCATTCTGAATAATAAAAGAGACAACACAGCCCCCACTCCCGCCGATGGAAGCGTGGAGAGGATAGTTACGGGATGAATATAGCTCTCATAAAGAATGCCAAGCACAATATATACCGTAATAAGGGCGGCCAGAATAAGCAGCGGCTCATTAGAGAGAGACGCCTTAAATGCCTGTGCAGTGCCGTAGAAACTCCCCTTAATGCTTGCAGGAAAACTCATCGCCCGCGCTGTCTCCTCTATGGCGGCAACCGCGTCGCCAAGCGACTTGCCCGGGGCCAGATTAAACGATATAGTGGCGGCCGGAAACTGCCCCTGCCGGTTGATTACCAGCGGCCCGGTCGTCTCCGATACTGCCGCTAATGAGCTTAGCGGTACCTGCCCGCCATTTGCGGCGCGAATATAGATGTCGTTTAACCCCGATACACTCTCCTTATATTTGTTACTAACCGCAATCACAACCCTGTATTGGTTTAGCTCAGTGAAAATCGTGGATATCTGCCTCTGGCCATAGGCGTCATACAGGGTGTCGTCAATCATCTGCGGCGTGATGCCAAAACGTGACGCAATATCGCGGTTTATGGACAGGAAAAGCCTCAGCCCGTCGTTTTGCCTGTCGCTGCTTACGTCTCTTAACTCAGGACGCGCTTCGAGGGCCTTTATCATAGCCGGGGCGAGTTCGTTCAGCTCATCCGCGCTTGGGTCTTCTAAGGTATATTGAAACTGTGTGCGGCTTATCCTTGAATCCACGGTGAGGTCTTGTATGGGCTGCATAAACAGGGTTATACCCTCCGCATTTTCCAGCTTCTCCAGTTTGGGCTTGATACGGCGTATGATGTCAACGGCACTTGTCTTTCGTACGGCGAGGGGCTTTAAATTAATAAGAATACGTCCGCTGTTTAACGTGGTATTAGTGCCGTCAACGCCTATAAACGATGAAAGGCTCTCCACCGCGAGGTCCTCTGTGATAATCTGCGCGAGTAACTGCTGGCGCCTGGCCATCTCCTTAAACGATATAGACTGCGGCGCCTCTGAAATCCCCTGTATCACGCCCGTATCCTGAATAGGGAAAAACCCCTTTGGAGTTATCATATATAAGACCACCGTCATCACCAGGGTTGAGACGGCAACTATAATCGTCAGGGTTTTATGTCTGAAGACCAATCTGAGCGTAGTCCCATAGCCCTCGATAACCTTGTCAAAAATTCTCTGTGTGGAAAGGTATAACTTCCCCTGCCCCGAAGCTGAGGAGTGCTTGAGTATTTTGGCGCACATCATAGGCGTAAGGGTAAGAGAGACAAACGCGGAGATGACTATCGTCACTCCAAGCGTTACGGCAAACTCCCTGAAGAGCCGCCCCACTACATCGCCCATAAAAAGAAGCGGGATAAGCACCGCGACCAGTGACACGGTAAGAGATAAAATCGTAAATCCAATCTGCTCAGACCCCTTCAGCGCCGCGGCAAGCGGAGACTCCCCCTCTTCGACATACCTTGAAATATTCTCTATCATCACTATCGCGTCGTCAACCACAAAGCCGGTCGATATTGTCAGCGCCATAAGCGTAAGATTATTCAGACTAAACCCCATAAGATACATAACCCCAAAGGTACCGGCAATTGACAACGGTACGGCGATGCCGGGAATAACGGTAGCGGGCAGATTACGCAGAAACAGAAATATAACCAGCACAACCAGCACCACGGCAAGGACAAGCTCAAACTGGACGTCGTGAATGGATTGGCGGATTGTTACGGTGCGGTCAGTCAGCACGGCAACCTTAATAGACGGCGGCAGAGAACTCTTGAGCTGCGGCATAAGTTTTGTAATCCGGTTAACGACCTCTATGACATTTGCCCCCGGCTGTCTCTGGATGTTGACAATAACCGCTGCTGATGTGTTCATCCACGCGGCCTGATTTGTGTTTTCAGCGTCGTCAACGACCTCTGAGACGTCGGTGAGATAGACCGGCGCGCCGTTTTTATAGCTCACAATAAGCTCTCGGTAATCTTTGGCCACGAAAATCTGATCATTTGCCCCTATGACGAAGGCCTGTTTCGGGCCGTCAAAGCTGCCCTTTGCCTGATTGACGTTGGCGGTGTTTATGGCGGTTCGAATGTCCTCGAGGGTCAGGCCATATGCGGCAAGCGCCGTAGGGTTAGCGTGTACCCTGACGGCGGGTTTTTGTCCGCCGCTGATGCTTACAAGCCCTACGCCCGCCAGCTGTGAGATCTTCTGAACAAACCGTGTCTCGGCGAGGTCTTCCACCTGTGGCAAGGTTAATGAGTCCGAGGTAAGGGCAAGCGTCAGCACGGGGGCGTCGGCCGGGTTTACCTTACTGTAAACGGGAGGGTTGGGCAAATCCCTGGGCAGGAAATTAAAGGCCGCGTTTATGGCCGCCTGAACCTGTTGTTCGGCAACGTCAAGGTTTAAGTCCAACGTGAACTGAAGGGTAATAATGGAGCTGCCGCCTGAGCTGTTTGACGTCATCTGAGTAAGGCCGGGCATCTGACCAAATTGCCGCTCGAGCGGGGATGTAATTGACGAGGTCATCACTTCGGGGCTTGCGCCCGGATAAAACGTTCGTATCTGGATTGTTGGATAATCTACCTGCGGGAGTGCCGACACCGGCAGCTGCTTATATGCGATTGCCCCCGCAAGCAGCACAGCTATCATGATAAGCATGGTAGCGACGGGTCTCATGATGAAAAGACGAGAGATGTTCATTACTTAAACTTTCGTGTCGTGTTGTCTTTAACTGCTGTGGCGTTGTCCTGAGAGGGTTTTTTTATCTGTACCTTTGCGCCGTCAGTCAGTCTTTCTGCCCCGCTGATAACGACCTGGTCACCCGCGGCAAGCCCTGTCTCTATCGAGGCAGTGTCTTTCTGCGTTTCGCCAACCTTGACAAACCGCGCGGTGGCTGTGTCGCCGGATGTTAGCACATAGACAAACGTGCCCTTTTGAGTCTGTTGAATAGCCGTCGAAGGAATGAGGACAACGCCGCGTTTTACATCGAGAAGCAGACGGACGTTTACGAATTGATTGGGGAAGAGTTCCGCGTCTTCGTTTTTGAATATGGCCTTAAAGCGAACAGTACCCGTGTTAACGTCTATTTGATTGTCTATTGTCAGGAGCTGCCCCGTTGCAAGTTTTCGGCTTCGCTGCCGGTCATAGGCGTCAACCTGTAGCTGCTGGCCGTTTTTCAGCTTTTCACGGACACGCGGGAGGTTATCTTCGGCTATGGGGAATATTACGGCAATTGGTTTAATCTGCGTGATAACGACTATGGGGATAGCGTCGGCGGCGTGGATAATGTTTCCCGGGTCTATTTGCCGGAGGCCCGCCCTGCCGCTTACCGGGGCGGTTATCTTTGAATAGGTTATCTGTAGTTTTGCGTTTTCTACCTGTGCCTTGTCGGCCTTTATCGATGCCTCGTATTGTTTGACCAGAGATTCCTGAGTGTCGAGCTGCTGCTTTGAGACGGAGTCCTGTTTAAACAGTGTCCGGTATCTTTCTACATCGACCAGGGCATTGTTTAGCAGTGCTACGTCCTTTGCCATCTGGCCATCGGCCTGAGCAAGCTGTATTTCATACGGCCTCGGGTCTATCAGGGCAATTATGTCTCCCTTATTTACGAGCTGGCCTTCCTCGAACATAACCTTTACAAGTTCGCCGTCAACGCGGCTTTTTACGCTGACAGTGCTGAGGGGAACTACTGTGCCAAGCCCGTTGAGATAGGTGCCCATATCTCCGGTTTTCGCCGCGGCGGTCTCTACGGGTGGCAGAGGGGCGGCAAAACCGGACTTCCCCGATGGTTTGTCGCCGGGCTTGCCCGACTGAGCAGCAGGTGTCTTGCCGCTTTCGGGCTTCTCTATTTCAGCCCCAAATACATAAACCGCTAAGGACACCAGAAAGACAATGGTCAACGTCAACGCAAACCAAAGTTCATGCCTGGACCACGCTGCCTTTTTATTATCTTCAGTCATAGGATTAAACACGGATTATAAATAATACCTGTTTGGCGTTCATTTGTCAACCGAAACCTTCGCATTTTAGTCTTCTTTGCTTTCATTGTCGAGGGTTCTCCTCTTTTCGGCCACAATTTTCCTTATGGTTCTTTGAAAATCTATGCTGAACAGGATTAACTTAGCTTGCTGGTCAACGCTTAAAACAGCTTTCAGATCATCTATCTGCGCCTGCTTGAGCGCGATAAGCTCTGTTCTGGTTTGAGCTATCTTGTCAATAATGGCTTTTTTGGCCGTGTCGTCTTTTTTGTCATCGACCGCCTTTTTAAGATTTTTGATGTCATCCCTCATAGAGTGCATCAACTCATGCGCCTTACTATCGTGTTTATCGATGATTGAAAATACCTTATCGGCTAATTCTTTGTTTAGGGCAAGAGTCTCAACGAGCCTTTTCTTTTTCAGCGCCTGTATCTTTTGGCGCATCGCTGCCATCTCTTTCGCTTTTACATTATCCTTTACATTCTCAGGGGGGTTGGCCTGAACCAGGGTAAAACAACCCAGCATGACCACTGCCGCGGCCAAAATAAACACCGCCACTGCCGATTTTTTCATAGTAAATCCTCCATCGCTATTCATAGCATCGCTGTCAGGTCATCACCGCTGTCATCGGCTGCGAGGCCGTCGCCGTACTCCTCTTCTTCTAATAAAGAGTACATAGCCTCGTCTGAAGCCGCGGCGTCCATCGTTATATTATTCTGCATCGCATATTGTATATGTCCTGAGTGGAAAATGCCAAAACTAAGTATAAATATTATCAGACACAGCGACACTGCGGCGGCAATCGGAACAGGCCTGAATAAATACTTCCACAGGTTAAACCTGTTCGCGACGCTTACACTTGCCGTATCGAGAACGGCCTTCGTAAGATTGTTATAGTAGCTGACGCCGGGGTCAGGCGCCTCGATTTTTAGCAGTTCCCCTGCGATATAGAATTCATCGGCGCACTCATCACAGCACGACAGGTGGTCTTTAACCAGCGCTGACGCATCCTTCGTAAGCGTACCGTGAAGGTAGCCGTGGAGCATATCTTTTATTTCATCGTGTCCTGATTTCATAAATCTATCCCCTGAGTGCTGGCAATACAAGGCATACCGGCACTGAGTTTTTTAATAGCGCTGTGGTAATTGGCTTTGACCGCCCCTTCGGAACACCCCATCACGGCCGCTGTTTCAGACATGCTTAAACCCTTGTAAACCGTCAGTACCACACTAAGGTGCAGATGCGGCGGCAAGCCGGCAAGCAAACTTTTCAGATGCCGCTCGTGCTTCCTGTCGTAATCTTCGGCACATTCATCACAGCGCAACAGGTGGTCTTCAACCATCGCCGCCGCATCCTTCGTAAGCGTACCGCGAAGGTAGCCGTGGAGCCGCTTTTTAATCTCATCGTGTTCTGATTTCATAAATCTTTTCCCTGCATATCGGCAGGCATGGCGGTTTTGAGTTTATTAATAGCCAGGTGATAATGGGATTTGACAGCGCCTTCGGAACACTCCATGACAGCCGCTGTCTCAGCCAAACTCAAACCCCTGTAAACCCTTAGAATAACGCTGAGGCGCTGTCTCGGCGGCAGGCCGGCAAGCAGCCCCTTCAGACGCCTCGCCCGCTCCTTTTCTATCAGACACACATCGGCGCCTCGTTCCCCGGATTGAATTGTTTCGCACAATTCCACGGTTTTATAAGCGTTTCCACGCGTATGATTAAGGGCGGCGTTAACCGTTATCCTGTAAAGCCAGGTCTTAAAGGCCGACTTTCTCTTAAAATTCCTAAGCTCTGACACAGCGCTGATAAGGGCCTTCTGTGTTATATCCTTGGCCTCCTCCATATCGCCGGCTACCCGGTATGCAGTCAAGTATACCTCCTTTCGATATTTTACGATAAGCTCCTCAATAGCAGATTCATTGCCGCCGTCAAGATAAGCGTCAATTAACCTGTTATCTTCTGACCTGCTGTCCTCATCCATCTGAGTTATATTCTACCAGCATCATAACTATTAAGACACAAATAACTGCGAAAAGGTTTAATGTGCGGGGGTATTAAAACTAATACCAGATAATAGCCTAAGGATTAAAGACGAAGGGGGATAATCCCCCTTCACCCCTGTTTTCGCCAACGTTTTATCCATCGTATTGCGGCTGCCGCCCGTTGGCGGCTTCAGTACTCAGGCTAAGGGCTATTATGACACAGTCTGTATGCAGGAATGACAAACTTGAAATCTACTCAGCCTGCGTATATGGCGCAGGTCTTACAGGCATCCTCATTGCGCGCCGCCCCGCACGCCCCTGATATGCCGTGGTGGCAGAGGGCGAAGTCGTATTTAAGCGGGTCATCGGGGTCGAGGCGTTTTAAGGCTTGGGTTATCTCTGCGGCCGTCTTCCAGTCGTTACTCTTTCTGTGTGTCAGGCCGAGGCAGCGTGCTATTCTTGCAATGTGCGTATCGAGGGGAATGATGAGGGAGTTTTTGGGGATTTCCGGCCATATGCCAAAATCAATATCGGCGTCTCTTACCATCCAGCGCAGAAACATATTAAACCGCTTACAGGCGCTGCCCTTAAACGGCGATGGAA
Source organism: Nitrospirota bacterium (assembly GCA_015233015.1). GTDB lineage: Bacteria > Nitrospirota > Thermodesulfovibrionia > Thermodesulfovibrionales > Magnetobacteriaceae > Magnetominusculus. The sequence goes on from JADFYO010000006.1 coordinate 25,255, forward strand.
AGAGCTGAAGCAGTCCCGGCGGTCTGACGTTACTGCCATATACCGCGGTCATGTCTATCGAGAGCATATATTCGGCAACACCCCCAAGCATATCATATATTGAGCCGTTATACTTTTGCACGAAGGCATTTTTAATTGACCCCTTCGCGGTTGCCGCCCGATGCAGTATATAAATAAAGGCGGTTATGTCCTCATTCTTATTAAACCTGTACGAAATTCCCGAAAAGAGGCCCGCATGGCGTTTTATATCAAACTCCAGCAGGAAATCTGCCGGAGACGCCCCCATCTTTGATAATATCCTGCCTGTTACCGGCTTAAACAGCTCAACTTTCCCGTAGGCAAACGAGGCCGCTATGAGGCTGACCGCTTCGATATCCTGCGGGTTGCTATAGCGGTGAGGGAATTCTATAGGGTCATTTTTTACCCTTTCTGTGAAATCGAAGGATGAATAAAACCCGTCAAGTAGTGTCTTAATGCTTGCCGCCGCCATACAGTATGCCCTCCATGTTCAGGTGCGTAAGGGCAAGGGCGAGGGCGTCGGAGCTGTCCGGTGACAGCGCTACGTCAATATTCAGAATTGCCTTTATCATGGCCATGACCTGTGATTTCTCTGCCCTGCCGTAACCGGTTAACGCCTTTTTTACCTCAAGCGGACTATATTCAAACACGGGGATGCCACCTACCGATGCCGAAAGCAGCGCCACGCCCCGCGCGTGTCCGAGGCTGAGGGCGGCCTTTATGTTGCTTGCAAAGAATATCTTCTCTACGACGGCCTCATCGGGGTTATACGTCTCGATAGCTTTTCTCAGCCCCTCATATATGCGCCTTAATCTCTCCGGAAGCGGCTGCCCCTTGGGGACGGTTATCTCGCCTGACGCCACATAGGAAATCGATTTGCCCTCTTTTCTCAGCACGCCATAGCCGCAGACAATGCTGCCCGGGTCGATGCCGATTGCCGTTTTCAGAGACATGCCAGCATCTATGGCGGTGTTGCGGCTGCGGTATGTTTTGTCTTCTTTGCGGGAAACTCAAACAGCAGAGATTCGACAAGCTCGCATATCACATGCCCAATCGTAATATGCGTCTCCTGAATGCGCGCGGCGTCTTCTGACGGCACAACAAAAGCCATTGTGGATTTCTCAGCGAATTTCAGCCCCTTAGCCCCTGTGAAGGCAATAACCGTGAGTTTCTTTTTCTTAGCCGCGTCAACGGCCTTTAACACATTTTTTGAGCCGCCGCTCGTGCTTATGGCGATGATAACGTCTCCGGTGTGGGCGATGCTCTTTAGCTGACGTGCGAACACATCCGAGTAGTCGTAGTCGTTGGCAATCGAGGTCATCACGGCCATATCTGTGTTGAGGGCGATGGCGGGGAGGCCGGGGCGTTCGCGTTTAAATCTGTTAATGAATTCGGCGGCGATGTGAGATGCGTCGCTGGAGGAGCCGCCATTTCCAAAGAGCAGGAGTTTTTTGCCTTTGCTGAATGCGTCGGCAATAATCTTTGCCGCTTCGGCGACTTTGTCAGCGTTTTCGTTAAAAAACTTTTCCTTTACTTCGATACTCTCTCTGACTATCTTTAAAATTGTCTCTTTCATATATGTTTACCCCTTAATTTTCAACTGGTGTTAGTATTTTCTCAAATGGCTGGTGTCTTCGCTGTACGGGTAAAGCTCATCTGAAGGTCTCTGCGGCGGCGCCTCTCTCTTTTCGGTAGTACCGGTCTCTTTGAGCGTAGGCGGCCCTTTGTGGCCGCATGATGCTACGACGAACGTCAACAGCGCAGCTACCACAATTGCCAGAATTTTCGCCATTTCTTTTTCTCCATATCCATTTGTTCACTAAGCCTTTTTATTTGCGCTTCTACTTCACCAGTTCCGCCAAACAATTTCCTGCCCTTCACCGATGTCTCAACGGTCAGGCGTGAGTATATGTCATCTTTTATTAAATCTGAAAATTGCTCAAATTCTTTTAAATCGAGATCATGGAGATCTACAGACTTCTCAAGACTCCTCGATTTATCAATACAATACTTAACGATGTTACCGGTAACTTCGTGTGCCTCTCTGAACGGCATTCCTTTTGTGACAAGATATTCGGCCAAATCGGTTGCCAGAGAAAACCCCTCAGCGGCGGTCTCTCTCATACGTTCTTTGTTGAATTTAATGTGAGGAAACATTTCGTTTATGATACGTAGGACGTGCTTTATCGTATTGACAACGTCAAAAAGCGGTTCCTTGTCTTCCTGCATATCCCTGTTGTAAGCCAGTGGAAGGGCCTTCATCGTAGTAAGGATGGAGACAAGCGCGCCATAAACCCTACCGGTCTTGCCCCTTATGAGCTCGGCGACATCGGGGTTTTTCTTTTGCGGCATGATGGATGACCCCGTCGTATATGCGTCAGAAATTTTAATAAAAGAGAATTCCTTCGTACTCCATAAAACCAGCTCCTCAGCCATTCTGCTCAGGTGCATCATCATAATCGAAGAATTAGATATGAACTCGATAACAAAGTCCCTGTCTGAAACGGCATCTATGCTGTTGCCAGATATGTGCTTAAACCGGAGCTTCTTTTTCACTGTCTCTCTGTCTATATCCAATGTTGTGCCAGAAAGGGCACATGCCCCAAGCGGAAGCGTGCTTATTCTTTCAAGGGCTTCTTTGTACCGTTCCTTGTCTCTTTCAAACATTTCCACATATGCAAGGAGATGGTGGGCAAGCGTAACCGGCTGTGCCCTTTGCATATGTGTGTATCCGGGCATTATCGTATCTATGTTCTCTTGAGAAATACCGATTAGTGTTCTTTGAAATGTAATTATCTGATCTATAACGTAATGTTCAGTTATAAATCTGAGATAGAGTCTGAGATCAAGAGCCACTTGGTCATTTCTTGAGCGCGCGGTGTGAAGCTTTTTCCCAGTTTCACGACATTTCTTAATAAGTTCGGCCTCAATATACATGTGGATGTCTTCAAAGGACTTGTCGAAGTCGCCAGATTTCCCTTTAAGTTCGATTTCATGTTTTATTTCTCTAAGCCCAGCATCGATTTCTGCAAACTCTTTCTTTGTTATAATGCCCTGGTTCATAAGCATCTGTGCATGTGCCCAAGATCCCTGAATATCAAATTCATACAATCTATGATCAAACGAAATGGACTCGGTAAACTCTTCCACGCCCTTTGCCGTTTCTTCTGTGAACACGCCCGCCCACGGCTTTTTCTTACTGTCTTTTTTTATATTTGCCATGTAGAATTTTCCTCGAATATGTCCTTTATATTTATTTGAAGTCCTTCTATCACTTTAGATGTTTTCATGGCAGTAGTATATCAGCAGACTTAGGGTTTTGTCGATAGCGAATCGGCAATCCTTCGACAAGCTCAGGATGATTATAGTAACAGGATAATTATTTCTTATATACCTGCAACTTAGCATAGGGGATTGAGAGGCCGTCGTCCTTTTACATTGTTTAAACGCCTGTCTCTTTGTACCCTGTCTCTCGTCCTTATTCGTGACATTGAGTGCCATATCAATAACTTATACCAAGTTGCAACCATAGAAGTAACAATTACCCTGTTAATAGAATCATCCTGTAATAGAATCATCCTGTAATAGAATCATCCTGTAATAGAATCATCCTGAGCATGTCGAAGGATTACCGATTTATGGGGAAACGCGGAGTAAAGGAGCATCCTTCGACAGGCTCAGGATGATTCGATTGTTATAGGTGTCTTCTTAGTTCTATGAACGCATTTCGGTAGTGCCGCCACAGACATCATCTTTGAGAACTACAAAATTGTAGCGATATTGCAAAAATGTAGGCATTTTTAGGTGTTTTGCTGAAAATCCGCGTTTTGAACGATCCATGCGAATAGGAGAATGGCGTATTTATTGGCTTTAGAGGGCATTCATGCGAATCTCATACATATATATAGGGTGTAATCAATAAATTAAGAGGAGAATAGGCGATGGCGGATACATGTTGGATAAAGGATGAGCACGGGAGATTTATCGGGAGAAGGCCGGGTTGCAAGATGGAGAAGTCCGGCGGCGTTAGGGAGATATCCGATAAAAAAACAAACGATGATGAGGCCGCTTCTGAAGCGGCGCTTGAGGAAGAAGCGAAGGCACACGGTAAATCTGTAGAGGATTACAAAAAAGAGAAAAGGGCGATGGAGATATTGAGTAAGCCTCAATCTCAATGGACAGAGGAAGATAAACAGTTTCTGAAGAATTACGATTCGCTTGAAGCAAATCCAGCGGGAAACCCTGTTGACGCTATAGCGTTTGCGTTAGCAGGGCCTATGGCCGGTATTGCGAGGACTGTTGCTGGCAACATAGCCATGGACATAACGATGGACCGGCTGACGAAATATGCCGAGGAGAACTTTCCCGGATATGGAGCTATTGGCGTCGTACTTGCCGGCATTGCTTTGGCGTTAACGAAAGGCAAATCAGGGGCTGCGGCAGAAGAAAAAGCGGCTGCGGCAGTTGCGGAAGAGAAGGCATCGGCTGCGGCAGCTGAAAAAAGTGCAGCTGAAGAGGCTGAAAGAAAGGCGGCGGCTGAGGCTGAGAGAAAAGCAGCAGCGGAAGCAGAGGAGAAAGCAGCAGCGGCTGTTGCTGAGGAAAAGGCGGCTGAAGAGTCCGCAAAGACAAAAGAAAAACTTGGCGAATTTTACGACGAAGGAGCGAATTATAAACATGACCCAAGGGCTGATGCAAGAAAGCAGGCAAATAAGGTAAATATTGGAGATATAGACGCTGACCGGGCAAAGAAGATGAACGAGTTGGCCGAAAAGGCAGCAAACGAGGAAGCTGCAAAGGCAGTAGAAAAGGCAAAAAGAGATGCGGCATCGACGGGACGACAGTTGCCTAAAGAGGATCTTGACCCCTCGAAATACAAAAAACCCGCAACAAAATTCGATGGATATAAAACTGAGGCTTCGCAGTTTGACATAGAGCATTCGATGAGGGGACATGCCTCATACGAAGTTAAGAAAAGAATCAGCGATGCAAGAGCGGCACACGGCGAGGCAGTGAGTCCTAAATATACAAAAGCCAAAGAAGACCGTGTTGTACGCGGCAAGCACAATGTGTCTCTGACAAAGGAGGATTACCAAAATATAGAAAAGAATAGTAAGGAGGCGATAGACAACGGTAACATTGAGTTTCTTCCGGCGACAACGAGTCAGCCTGAAAAGGTTGACTGTTTAGTACCTCAAGAGGAGGTTAAAGAGAATGGGGTTTTTATAAAAAAAGGTGGGGATATTCATATACGTTACAAAGTTGACCCTGTTAACAAGAAACTGACTTTTGAGACGATGTACAAAGAAGGGTATGAATAAAACTACCGGTATCTGAATAAATAAAGGAGGTTATTAACGGCAGAGAATAATAGTATATCAGGTAGTTACTTTACTTATGTATAATAAATCATGAACACACAAGGAGGATAAAGATGAGTATTAATAAGAAGGCTGCCGACATATTATGGATTACCTGCGATGCGTGGCCACTTCAGGAATGGGGTGATTATACTGTAGGTGATACGTTTTTTGAAGTGTTGGTTTTTTCACATATTGCAATGGAATCGTCCCAAAGTACGACGATGTCACTTAAGAGAGTTGACATAAATCTTTATGAAGGAGTAGGCAGGATATTCGACATATCAACGGATAATAGCCCAACACTGTTATTTGACTGTGGAATATACGCCTATCGTCGGGAGGCTACACTTCCTACGGGAATCGAAAGCGGCTCGTTTGTGAAGATGCGATTTTATCTGCTATTCGATGAAGACTATATTCATAGTTATTTCATAAATGGTGAGCCGATTTTAAAGGTTATCCCGGAGATGCAATACGACTGGAAAATAAAAGATATATTGGTATTGGCAGATTATGATAAAGACTTTGAAAACCTGCCGGTGGCTTATGAATCTAACACTGGAGATATATATAAAAGAATCAAAGAAACCAACGCCTACAAGGACTGTGGAGGTCGTGCGGAGTATATTTTGATATGTGAGATGCTGTAACACGTTAATACATTACTATATCTATCTCAGGAGGTTACAAATGGTGGCAAACGAAGTCATGTCAGATAGTTACTGTGAGGCGCTGGCGTATATCATTACTACGCAGACTCAATCTCTGGGGGATAAGAATAAGGCCGGTGCGTTCATTGCGTTGTTTTTGCAAAGTATAAACAACAAGTACGGCGAGACGGGCCTGAAGCGCGTAATCGTCGGGATGAAAAAAGAGCTGACGCCGGAGACCATACAGAAATCGGGAAATGAACAATCCTCAGTTCTGAAGCGTCTCAGGAATAAGTTATTGAAGAGAAGACAACGGCAGGCTAACCCGCACTGAGCGGCTGGAATGTCTGAATTCTACACATGAGAATCAGCAAGCGGGTGGCATTTTTCGTAAACATCCATTAGGTGCTGAATATCGAGATGGGTATATTTTTGTGTGGTTGACAGCGACGCGTGCCCGAGTAGGTCCTGAATAACCCGGAGGTCAGCCCCGGACTGCAGCAGATGTGTGGCAAACGTATGGCGCAGCGTGTGTGGACCAACAGCGCCTTCAACGCCCGTCAGGCGGGCGAATTTTACGACAACCCTGCGTATCTGCCTGTCTGTGAGGCGCTCCCCCGATGTGTTAATAAACAATGCCTGGGGGTCTTTCAATGGGGCTGCTTTAGATTTCTTCTTAGTGTGCTTTGTCTCTTCTTTTATCAGCAGCCGCTCGACAAGATATGTCTTTAACGCCACCAGCGCGTATGAGCCGATTGGGACAATGCGTTCTTTTTTCCCCTTGCCGAGTACCTTTACCATGCCTTGTTTCAGGCTTATCGATTCCACATCCGCACCGGCAAGTTCACTAACCCTAAGGCCGCTCGAATAAAACAACTCCAGAATGGCCTTATTGCGCGCGGCGGCAAAGCCAATCCCCTCAGCCTTTTCCATCATCGTAAAGGCGTCGTCCTTTGTCAGAAAATTCGGCAGATACTTAGGTATCTTGGGCGAAGGAACCAGACGCGCCGGATTAGTCTTAACTACGCCCTCGCCGCTCATGTAATTAAAAAAGGCCTTCACCGTTGCCAGCCTTCTCATCACCGACGCCTTCGCAAGCCCCTTTTTTGACTGCGCTGCCACAAACCCCCTGATGTCATACATATCTATCGAGGCGGGGTCTTTCTTAACGAATATGGCGAACTCCTCGAGGTCTTTTAAATATGCCCTGAGTGTATGGGGAGAGGCGTTTCGCTCTACCTCCATGTATCTGTAAAAACTACCGATATGACTGTTCAATGAACCGCTCCCAGTCGGCCAATGCCCTTGCCACAACGGCTTGTCTCTTTTTGGCCTTGTCCCTGATTGGCACCGAAAGAGGGGGCAGGAGGCCAAAGTTTATGTTTGACGGCTGAAAATTTAATGGTTGAGCCGCACCGGTTATATGCTCTATCAGCGACCCGCAGGCGGTAAGGGGCGAGGGGTACGCCGCATCAAGCCCCCGCAGCCTTCGCGCTGCATAGATACCGGCAAGAAGCCCCATCGCCGTTGATTCAAGATAGCCCTCAACACCGGTAATCTGTCCGGCTATGTAGATGTGCGGCATGGATTTCAGGGTTAAATCCTTGTTCAGATGTCTGGGCGAATCGATATACGTGTTTCTGTGAATACTGCCGTATCGCAGGAATTCGGCCTTCTGAAGCCCCGGTACAAGCCTGAACACGTTGAACTGCTCGGCATATTTTAAGCGGGTCTGGCAGCCGACGAGATTATAGGATGTCTTTTCGACATTTTCCGCCCTTAGTTGAATAACCGCGTAGGGCTTGACTTGGGTTCGCAGGTCCATGAGGCCGACAGGTTTCAGCGGCCCGAAGCGCAGCGTGTCCTTGCCGCGTCCCGCCATTACCTCAATCGGCATACAGCCCTCGAACACCTTCTCGTCCTCAAAATTCCTCACAGTTACCTTATCGGCATTTACAAGGGAATTATAAAATAATTCGTATTCATCGGCGTTCATAGGGCAATTCAGATAATCGTCACCGCCGCCCTTGCCGTATCGTGAGGCAAAGAATGCCTTTTCGTAATCTATGGACTCGGCGTCTATGATTGGGGAAATGGCGTCGTAAAAGTAGAGCGACTGACCGCCGAGTATTTTCTGCAGCTCCTCTGCCAAGGTTAAAGAGGTCAACGGGCCTGTGGCGACAATAACGGCTGCCTCTCTGTCAAAGGATGATAGAGAGGCCACCTCGCCATAAATCAGCTTTATCTTTGGATGTGCCTTGATTTTAGCGGTTATGAACTCTGAGAAAAGACCTCTGTCAACGGCAAGGCAGCCCCCGGCGGGCACTGCGGTAGCCCGTGCCGCCTCCATTATGAGAGAGCCTGCCGCTTCCAGTTCCTGTTTAATGAGACCGTGTGCTGAGTCCGGGGCGTCAGAGCGCAGAGAGTTTGAGCAGACCAGCTCGCCAAGCAGTCCGGTCCTGTGCGCCTCGGTCATCTTATCGGGGCGCATCTCGTAAAGCGTTACCGAGGCGCCAAGCTCCGCCGCCCGATACGCGGCCTCTGAGCCGCTAAGCCCGCCGCCTATTACAAATACTTCAGACACAGCCCATAGTATATACTAAATCCAACAAAATATCCCAAGCCCCCCAAAGCTGAGGCCAAGTTGCGTTCATAGAAGTAAGAAAACTTGAATCATCCTGAAACAATAGAATCATCCTGAAACAATAGAATCATCCTGAGCCTGTCGAAGGATGCTCCTTGAAGTCTCATTTCCCCATAAATCGGTAATCCTTCGACAGGCTCAGGATGATTCTGTTAACAGGATAATTATTACTTCTATGACTGCAACTTAGTATTAGATTGACAGCGTCGGCGTGATAATGTTATTTTTTTTGCACACAAGTGGAATAAAAAAAATGGATATGAAAGATAATATCAGGCCCGGGCGGTCATCGTCTCTGATTTTTTACGTGCTGCTTAGTCTCCTTGGCGCTGCTATCGGCGTATATGTGTATATTAATAAACCGCCTGTCGATATTAAAATAACAAACGCCTTCGTTTATAGTATTCTTTTTTATAGTATTTTTAAGATAGCCGATTACTTTTTCAGCAAACTATATATTGAAAAAGAAAAAATTGCGATTCCTAAACTCATTCATGACATTGTCACGGCGATAATTTACGCTATAGCCCTGTTTGCAATATTAAAGATACAATTCGGCATCGATTTAACTCCGATAATAACGACTTCGGCGGTATTTTCTATGGTCATCGGTCTTGCGCTGCAGGACACCCTGACTAATCTAATCGCGGGAGTAGTGCTGCACATAGAAAATCCCTTCAGAATTAATGACTGGATACGTGTAAAAGACATTGACGGCAAGGTCATCGAGATAAACTGGCGAACGACTAAACTCCTTACGCGTGATAACGATTATCTGGTTATTCCCAACGGAAATATCGTAAAGGATACAATTCTCAGCGTAAATTATCCCACGCCATACCATGTGATAAGCCTCTACGTAGGCGTTGACTACGATACCCCTCCCAACAAGGTAAAGCAGGTTATCGCATCTGTCTGCCTGAAGACGCATGCACTGCAAAATCCTCCACCAGAGGTGCGGCTGATAAAATATAACGACTCCTCCATTGAATACGAGATCAGGCTCTGGATCAACGACTACGGTCTCAAACCCACCATCTCCAGCATTATTATGACTAAACTCTGGTACGCCTTCAAAAGAGAAAACATTAAGATTCCATACCCTATCAGAGATGTGTACTGCCATCCCGTAACAAGCGCCGATACTAACGAAGAGAGCGAACAGAAAAATTTGGCCGTACAACGAATAGAGTTTTTCTCGGTCTTCCCGGAAGATGTGCAAAAAGAAATCGCATCGCTTCTGACCCAGAAACATTATGGAAAGGGTGAAAGCATATTTGAAGAGGGTGACGAGGGCGATTCATTTTATGTTATACGAAGGGGCAGGGTTTCGGTAACGGTAGGCGGTACCGAGGTAGCCGTATTGAAAAGAGGGGATTTTTTCGGTGAGATATCTCTTTTTACCGGAGGTATCAGAACCGCCAGCGTGACGGCAAAAGAAGACGCGTTAATACTGGCACTCGATAAGGATAGTTTCTCCAAGGTAATAATGGAAAACGAGAGCGCCGTTGAGTCCATCAGCGCCATTATCACGCGCAGGGAAATCGAAAACGAACAATTAGCCCAGAAAATAAGTGAACAGGCCTTGTCAGAAGAGCAGCTCAACGCCCAATTTGCAAGCAAAAAATCGAAGATATTCCTAAAAATCAGGGAGTTTTTTAACCTGTCGTAATGGCATAAGGATTAAAGACGAAGGGGGATAATCCCCCTTCACCCCTGTTTCTCGCATATGCTTTATCATTGAATTTGGGCTGCCGCTCGTTGGCGGCTTCGGTACTCCAACTAACGGATATATCACTAATATCGTTATATCAGCTCGTGTAATTCATCGAGGGCGCTGATTTGTCTTATCCCCGGAATAGAAAGGGTGTGTTTCTTTGTCATGAAAAAGATTGGTCTTGCCCCCACGGCTAAAGCGGTTTCCATATCGACGTTTTTATCGCCCACAAATATCGAGCTTTTTAAATCTATGCCATAGTCAGCCCTTGCCCGCAGAAGCATCCCCGGCGATGGTTTCCTGCACGCGCAGTTATCTCCAGGGATGTGTCTGCAATAATAAAAATCGTCAAATCCATATTTATCGATAAACAGCCGGTGAAGCTCCTTCACAAACCCCTCATCGATAATCCCCCGGCCAATGCCTGATTGATTGGATATCCCGATAAGCATATAACCCTTGTCCTTCAATGCCATAAGCCCGCCGAGGCCGTCGTACGGCCGGAAATCGCTAAAATTGTTCAGATAATCGGCATCCTCACAAAGCGTGCCGTCCCGGTCAAAAAATACCGCCTTACTGTGCCCCGTAAGGGCGTCTATTTTGTCGAATACCTCAGCGGTGGTAATGTCTTTCATACACTTTAAGTGCCCATGTGGACATGTGCGCTTAAAACATGGAGAGCAGTCCATCTTTTTCCTGATCACACGATGCCGGTATGAGAATTCTGGAAATTCTGAATCGGGCGGGATCGCTGGTGGCCCGGTAAGCTCCGGCGACGTAGAGCCAAATATGGCAAGCACCGGCGTTCCTACCGCGTAAGAAATGTGCATCGGCCCGGAATCGTTCGTTATCAACAGGTCACAACCCGCAATGCCGGCACACAACTCCCTGACGCCGGTCTTTCCCGTTAGATCTAAAAATGTCACATCCGCCTCCGACATCATGATGTCCGGGGCGATAAGTCCATATATTGCCGCGGCAATCTCCATGTCCTTAGGGGAGCCAAACAATACGGCACTGCCGCCTTTTTCTTTAATAATCCTCGAAATTAATTCGGCAAATCTCTCCGCAGGCCAGCGCTTTGCCGAACCAAAGGCCGCCCCCGGGTTTATCCCTATAACAGGACGGCGAAGATGAGACAACGCCTCGACAGACAAACGCCTTTCTGCTGAGGTAAGGTAAATCCACGGCAGCCGGTACGGGGCGTTAATGCCGGCCGCGTTGAGCATGTTTAAATAATACCGCGTATGGTGAAGCCTGAGGGTTTCTTTCGTTACGGCAACGCCCTTTGTTAACAGCAGACCCCTTGCGTCTCTTCTGTAGCCGACACGCTGCCCTATCCCGGCAAGCCACGCTATTAACGCCGCATCGAAGGCGTTTTGAAGCAGAATGGCCGTTGTGAATTTCTCACCTTTAAGCCTGTGCGCAAGCCTTAGTTTGCCTGCGATAGTTCTATAGGCATTCTCGTATTCTATCAGCGCCCCTACATGCGGGTCTTTTTCAAAAAGCGGGGCAACCGTGGGGTTCACAAGCAGCGTTATTTCGCTATCGGGATAGCTCTCCTTTACCGCCCAAAGCGCAGGGGCCGCCATCACCGCGTCCCCTATCCAATTAACTCCCCTGACCAGTATCCCGGTTTTCTCTGCCATGAGTTATAATAACAGTTTGTTTTTAGAATATGCAGGGGAAAACCTGTCGAGGAAGTGCATGAACGCGGGATATTCCTTTATTTTGCCCTCCAGCCCGCATATAAAGCGTTTGGTTATGGTGTGGATGTCATGTTGTGCGTCTGGCCCGGCAAGGGGAGTGCCGATTATTATTTTGTATGGTTTGCTGCTTCCCGGTGTGACAAATAACGGCAGGATTTCCGCACCGGTTTTTTCGGCAAGTATCGCAGGACCAAGCGGGAATAGCACCTTCTGTCCTAAGAAATCGAATACCTCGTGCCTTCCCACGTGTTTTTCAGTACCGCTGCCGTCTCCCGTGACCATCACCACGCCACCGTCTTTAAGCCACAGGAACACCGGCCTCAGAAAGGATTCTGCATTTACTATCTCTGCAGGGATTTTCGCTTCATATTTTAGCCTCAGCCTGAAGGCGACATGTCTGCCTATCCAACTAAGACCGTCGTCCGACGGAAGCCCTATCTGCTTCATTCTGTAGCCAAGCCTTGCCAGCGCAACAAGCGGTATGTGCACAGGCCCGAAATGCCCGTGGACTAATATCACCCCCCGACCCTTTTTTACGGCAGCGTCAAGATGTTCAAGCCCCTCGAATTCAATAGTTTGCTCAATCTGGCGGGTATGAAACCTGGGGAATAAAAAAATTATCAGCCGGTCAACATAGTGGTTTTTAAAATAGTCTTTTATAACCGTGGTCTTTTCGGCGTTTTCTATAGTCATCAATTTGGAGAGGTTGTCATTGAGTAATTTGGTCTTTCCCCGTGACAGCATAAAGTGCAGTTCACCCATTTTGTTTAACAGGACGAGAGAGGAGGCAACTGGCAGCGCCTCCAGCGTCCACCTCAGCGGATACCATACTACAAGCCTAAGCAGGTCGCGAACTATACTCTCTTTTGTTGTCATCGGGACACCAGTGTATTACGTTCATTTTGAGAAGATCTCCTGAAAGAAATCTTTTAACGCCGTCCATGACCTTTTGTCGGCTTTTTCGTTGTAGGCCGCCCCTTTTGCGTTGTCTGTGCCTGCCTTTGGATTCGTATATGCGTGTACGGCGTTTCCATAGGCGGTCAGGTACCAATCTGCACCAACGTGGCGCATCTCATTCTGAAACGCCTCCACATCCTCTTTCGGCACGAATGGGTCATCGGCACCGCGCAGGACGAGCACCTTAGCCTTGATTTTACTCGATTTTGCGTCTGGCGTGTCAAGTCCGCCGTGGATGCTGACCACACCGGCAATATCCGCCCCGCTTCTGGCTAATTCAAGGGCGACCATCCCTCCAAAACAATACCCTATCACCACTATGCGGCTGGTATCGACATAGTCCAATGTGCGCACGTAGTCGAGCGCCGCCTTTGCCCGCTCGCGCATGAGCTGACGGTTGCCCTTATATTTGCCGGCCAACTTGCCTGCCTCATCGGCGCTTTTTGGCCTCATGCCTTTTCCATAAATATCTGCCGCAAGGGCAGCGTATCCAAACTCTGCTATCCGATTAGCCTGTTCCTTAGTGAAATCCCCTACACCCATCCAGTCATGCACTATGATAACCGCGGGCACCTTCGCTGTCTTTGCCTTATTATAACTGAGGTACCCCTCGAGGACTACATCGCCTTGTTTATATTCGACCACAGCGCCCGTCACCGCACCAGTATCGGAATACGCCGTCGAAGCGGTTAATAACATGGAAACTGCCAATAGAACCGTTGATATGATTACAGACATTGCCCATCCTCCTTGATTAATTCGGTTTTTGTTATTCATACCCATTTGCCTGCCTGGACGGGAAGTTTCAGCGCCGCCCTCAATAAGGCCTTAAACTCACTACGGGGGATTTCCCTTGCCCCAAGGCTCTTCAGGTGCTGCGTTACAACCTGACAATCTATAAACATAAACCCGGATTGAAGGAGCCTCTCTACCAGCGCGGCAACCGCCGCCTTAGAGGCATTAGACTTCAACGCGAACATAGACTCCCCAAAGAACGCCCTTCCAAGCGCCACCCCGTAAAGTCCTCCAACAAGCCTCCCCTCAGACCAGCTCTCAACCGAATGCGCAAAGCCCGCCTCGTGAAGCCCCGTATAGGCCTCAAGCATGTCTTCGTTTATCCACGTGCCGTCGCAGTCATTTCTTTTTACCCGGGCACAGTTAATCATTACATCGGTAAAAGCACGGTCGAAGGTTATCCCGAATACATTTCTGTTTATTGTCTGGCGCATACTCCTCGATAGCCTAAACTCATTGGGAAACAGCACCAGCCTCGGGTCAGGTGACCACCACAGGATTGGGTGAGCCTCCATGTACCAGGGGAATATCCCCATTTGATACGCCATCAGGATGCGCTCCTGGCTGAGGTCTCCGCCTATGGCCAACAGCCCGTCGTCTTCGGCCAGCTCAGGAGGGGGAAACAGCAAATCTTCAGAAAGCACAAAGACGGGCACTTACCTGTCTTCCGTAAGGGTCTCATATGTGAAGTCAATCTTGCCTGATATTAGATCAATTGAAACCTTGCCGCCTTTTTGAAGCCTGCCAAAGAGTATCTCCTCAGAGAGAGGGGTTTTTATCTCTGTCTGGATTACCCTGCCCAGAGGACGGGCGCCGTAGCGTCTGTCATAACCTTTCTCGGCCAGCCGCTGCCTTGCCTCGTCTGACAGGGTTATCGATACCCTCTTCTTTTGGAGCTGCCCGATGAGTTCCCCTATGAATTTATCCACCACCAGGAGCATGATCTCGTGGTTTAACGGGTTAAAGTGTATAGTGTCGTCGAGGCGGTTTCTGAACTCGGGGCTGAATAGCCTGTTCAGGGCGTCTTTTCCCTTCGATGCGGTATCTTTGGTCCTGTCGCCAAAGCCAATTGTGTTTCTGTCCATTTCCTGAGAACCGGCGTTTGAGGTCATAATCACTATGACATTGCGAAAGTCGGCCTTCTTCCCGTTGTTGTCCGTCAGAGTTGCGTAGTCCATTATCTGAAGGAGGATGTTAAAGACATCGGGGTGCGCCTTTTCTATCTCGTCAAACAGGACGACGCAGTATGGGGTCTTTCTGATTGCGTCGGTAAGAAGCCCGCCCTGTTCAAATCCCACATAGCCGGGGGGTGAGCCGATTAGCCTGGCAACGGTGTGCTTTTCCATGTATTCACTCATATCGAAGCGCAGGAAATTTATTCCCAGCGCCTCGGCTAACTGCTTGGCAATCTCTGTTTTCCCCACACCCGTGGGGCCGGTAAAGAGAAACGAGCCTGTTGGTTTGTCGATAGAACCAAGCCCGGCGCGAGAGCGCTTTATCGCGGTTACAAGGGAGTTAATCGCGCCGTCCTGCCCGAAGACTTTGGCTTTCAGGCCGGTTTCGAGGGTCTTTAACTTATCTGACTCAGAGACGGTTACGCTCCTTACGGGGATTTTTGCGATTTTTGAGATAACGCGTTCTATCTCAAGCGGTCCGACCGTGTGATGGCCCGGGGAGTTCAGCTTCATATATGCCCCCGCCTCGTCTATTACGTCTATTGCCTTATCGGGCAGGAATTTATCATTAATATATTTCGCCGATAGTTCAGATGCGGTTCTTAGTGCCTTTGACGTATATTTTACGTTATGAAATTTCTCATAATGTGATTTCAGTCCGCCTAATATCTTGTATGTCTCGTCTATCGAGGGTTCGGCCAGCTCTATTTTCTGAAACCGTCTCGAGAGTGCCCTGTCCTTGTCGAAATAATTCTTGTACTCTTCGTATGTGGTTGCCCCAATGCAGCGCAGCTTGCCTGAGTTAAGGGCTGGCTTCAGGATGTTTGAGGCGTCCAGCGAGCCGCCGCTTGTGGCACCCGCCCCAATAACCGTGTGTATTTCATCTATGAAGAGGACGGCGTTTTTCATCTTTTTCAACGCCTCGATAGTGGCCTTCAGGCGTGCCTCAAACTCCCCGCGAAACTTCGTTCCCGCTATCAGCCCGCCCATATCCAGAAGGAACAGTTTTGTGTTTTTCAGAGGCTCTGCCACCTCCTGCTGGTATATCTTAAGCGCGAGACCCTCGACGATTGCCGTTTTACCAACGCCGGGTTCGCCCACGAAGACGGGATTGTTTTTCTTGCGTCTGCTCAGTATCTGTATCATTCGCTGAAGCTCTGGCTCCCTGCCCACGATTGGGTCTATCTCTCCCTTTGATGCCTTGTCTATCAGGTTTACCGTAAATTGCTTTAATGGTTGGTGCTGTGGTCTGCTTGCGGGGCAGGATGCCCCATTTTCAGGGTTTTCCTCATTTTCCGGGTTATCAGGGTCATCTGTCGATGGGCTTACCTTTGATATGCCGTGCGATATGAAGTTGAGGATGTCAAGTTTGGAGATATGTTCTTTTTTCAGGAAATAGACCGCATAGGAGTCGGTCTCGATAAAAATCGACGCAAGCAGGTCCCCCGCATCCACCTCCACCTTGCCGGAGGACTGTATGTGCATGAGCGCTCGCTGCAACACCCTGTGAAAGCCCACCGTCGGCTGCGGGAATTCGTCCTTTTCCTCAGATATCTTAGGAATCTTCTCTCCGAAGAAATCCCTCAGCATGAGCTTTAATTTATCTACGTTACCACCGCAGCTCGTTATAATTTCTATACCCTTTTCGTCGTGCAGGACTGCAAACAGTATATGCTCTATTGACAGGTACTCGTGGTGCCTGCCCTTGGCCTCTCTGATAGTTGCCTCGAGGCTGATTTCAAGTTCCTTATTTATCATAGTTTATCCCGTAGTTGTCCCGTCGGCTATTCCTCTTCCATCATGCACATCAGAGGAAAATCGTTTTTCTCGGCCAGCTCGCGCACGCGGGCCACCTTCGTCTCGGCAATATCTCTTGTATAAACGCCGCAAAGGCCGGAGCCTTGCTTATGCACATGCAGCATAATCTGAGTTGCCTCAGCCCCGGTCTTGTGAAATATCGTCTCAAGCACGCTTACAACAAAATCCATCGTTGTGTAGTCGTCATTTAAAAGATACACCTTGAACATCGGCGGCAGCTTCAGCTTGCTCGCGGTCATGTCCTCAAACATCTCTCTGAATTTTCGTTCAGCCATACCTCTATTATTCAAAAAAACATAGAATTAAGTAAAGAGCTAAATTAAAGAGATTTGAGGTCTGAAAGCGTTAATCCGATAGTTCCTTTTCTATTGCCATCAAAACGAGTTGATTCAGCCAAACTCCATGTATATATATAATAACGCAGAAGGATTTCAATCCTCAAAAATGTCTTTGATATTGATTTGCAGTCCATCGATAACCTTAGACGTAACCATGCCCTCACCTTCAGCATAGGAATAGAGCTCATACTTGCCGTCTTCGATAGTTAAGATTTCAAGCATTTTAAGCTCAGGGATGACTATCCAGTATTCATGGACACCATACTTTTCATAGAGCTCTTTCTTTATGTCGGTATCCCGGCGGTATGTACCGGTCGACACGATTTCACAAACCATATCCGGCACGCCTCTGATCCAATCCTGAATAATCGCTGTGTTTTTTTTCCTGATAAACAATATGTCAGGCTGAACCCTGTTAATCCCTTCCTCTAAGATTACGTCAAGAGGAGAGAAAAATAACTCTCCCAAGCTATTGGCCTCAACATGCCGGTCTATTGCTCTATCTAGCTTTTTTGCTATCCTCTGGTGTTTACTTAATGGGCTTGGCGACATAAATTCCTCTCCGTTGATTATCTCCGTTAAATCAAAATCCTGTCCAAGTGGCCGTTCAAGTATATGCGTTTCCATAATGATATTCTACTACCGGGCATAGGGATTTGTCTATGACTGATTTCTAAAGAGTCGGCGTCAGAAATGTTTTGTTTATGATAGGGAGGTCTGAAAGCGTTAATCCGATAGTTCCTTTTCTATCGCCATTAAAACAAATTGATTAAGCGAGACACCCATTATTTTTGCCTTCATGGCTGCTTTTTTATGCAAATCTGGATTGATTCTGACATTAAAGCTGCCTTTGTATGATTTCCCGGGTTCTTTTCCTACCTCTTTGCAAAGCTCAAGATAGTCATCCACAGCCTCATGAAAATTTGTTATCAGCTCTTCAACCGTTGACCCCTCATAAGAAACGAGATCGTTAATGCCTTCTATTTTTCCGTGAAACACCATATCCTCTTCACTAAACCAGACAGAACCTATCAATCCTTTCTGAGTAATAATGTTCTTCATTTCAAACCCCCATTTCTTTAAGAGAATTAACAATATCCGTTATCTGATAAGGTTTTAAGCTCTGCCCGGGATGCGGCTTGTGAAGTCTCAGTATATGTTTCGTTTTTGAATTTTTAAAAGCCGCCCGTGAGCCGCTTGTCCTGCCGCATAGAGCCTTATCATATCCGTAATGTTTCAAAAGAACTACAAGCTCATCGAAGGTAAAATCCTTTGGCTTCGAAATCAATCTATCTATGAGCTTGCTGACTTTACCCATTAGATGATTATAACAGATTTATTAAATTATTGCAACTGATATATAGTTGCAAGATGCTGTCAATCCTCTAAGATTACATCTTAGCTGAAAAGCTCTTCACAGAGTGAAATACATATGTGAAAACAGTCTCTGCACAGATAATGATTATATGCTATAATTACGGGCATGATAGTTTTAGGGATTTCGGCGTATTATCACGACGCTGCCGCCGCACTACTTGTTGACGGCGTTATAGCCGCCGCGGCGCACGAGGAACGCTTTACACGTAAAAAGCACGATTCGTCCTTTCCCATACACGCCGTCGAGTTCTGTCTCGACTACGGCGGCCTCACACTTTCAAAGCTCGACTGCGTCATATTCTACGACAAGCCCATATTGAAGTTCGAGCGTCTGCTTGAGACATACTACGCATGTGCCCCTAAGGGTTTTAGGTCGTTTCTCCAGGCAATTCCCGTGTGGATTAAAGAAAAACTCTTTCTGAGGAAGCTTATTCGCGACGAGCTTACCCCTCTGGCCCAAATAGATGCCTTCGACATGGATAATTTAAAGCTCCTGTTTTCGGAGCATCACCTGTCTCACGCGGCCAGTGCCTTCTTCCCGTCGCCTTTTGACGAGGCCGCTATACTTACCATTGACGGTGTTGGAGAGTGGGCAACCGCCTCGATAAGTCACGGCAAGGGAAGTAATATTACGATGCTTAAAGAGATGAAATTCCCCCATTCGCTTGGTCTCCTTTACTCCGCCTTTACATACTATCTCGGCTTTAAGGTAAACTCCGGCGAATATAAACTCATGGGCCTCGCCCCATACGGAAGGCACGGCTCACTCGATGTAAAAAGATACATGGACATCATCTATGGCAATATAATCGAACTCAAAGAGGACGGCTCGGTATGGCTTAATCAGGATTATTTCAGATACGCGACAGACCTCACGATGGTCGATGACCTGAAGTGGGAAGGGCTGTTTGGATTCCCGCGAAGGCTGCCGGAGGGGGAGCTAAAGCAGTGTCACTGCGATCTCGCGCTGGCAATTCAGCAGATAACAGAAGACGCGGTTATTAAGATGGGAAAGACGGCACGCACTCTCACCGGCTCGAAAAACCTTGCAATGGCCGGAGGCGTGGCGCTTAACTGTGTTGCAAACACTAAACTTGCCCTCGCCGGTGTATTCGACAATATCTGGGTACAGCCGGCGGCGGGAGACGCTGGAGGCGCCCTCGGAGCGGCCTATGCCGCGTATTATATGTACGGCGAAGGCCAAAGGACTGCACACGGCACTGTGGATATTGCTGACGACGCAATGCAGGGGACATACCTCGGCCCTGAGTTCAGCGCGATTGACATTGGAAAGACTGCAAGGAAATATAACGCCCCTTATGCTTATTTCAACGACTTTGACTCTGTGGCAGAAATAACGGCAGACCTGCTTTCCCGCGGCAACGTAATCGGCTGGTTTCAGGGGAAAATGGAGTGGGGGCCGCGCTCCCTCGGCAACAGAAGCATCATCGGCGACGCCCGCGACACTGAAATGCAAAAGAGGCTCAATCTGAAAATCAAATTCAGAGAGAGCTTCAGGCCGTTCGCCCCGTCAGTATTGTTTGAGGACATGCCGGACTATTTCACGACAACGACCGCGTCCCCGTACATGCTCTTCATAGCCGATGTGGTACGTGAAAGGACTAATCCAAGACCGGATAACTATAACCGGCTTTCTATAAAAGAAAAACTCTATCACGTTCGTTCGGACTTGCCCGCAATAACGCACCTCGATTACTCGGCAAGGATTCAATCGGTGCATAGAAAAACTAATCCCCGCTATCATAAACTTATAAGCAAGTTCAAAGAGAAGACCGGCTATGGCGTAATAGTAAATACGAGTTTTAACGTGCGCGGGGAGCCGATTGTCTGCACCCCGGAAGACGCGTATAGGTGTTTTATGAGAACGGAGATGGATTATCTGGTGATGGAGAATTTTATTTTTGACAAAAAAGACCAGAGGCCCTGGCATGAGGAAAGGGATTGGAAAGAGGAATTCGGACTTGATTAGTGTTATACTACGTTGCAGCCGTAGAAGTAACAATAGAAGTAACAATAGAAGTAACAATTATCCTGTTAAAAGAATCATCCTGAGCTTGTCGAAGGATTACCGATTTATGGGGAAATGCGAAGTAACGGAACATCCTTCGACAAGCTCAGGATGATTCAAATCTTCTTACTTCTATGAACGCATGTTGGTATTAGTGTCAGGTTGATTATTTTTTTGCAGGAGGTTCTTCGTTAAATGGGTATTATAAAGGAGCTTTGGGATTTTCTGAAGGTCAGGAAAAAGTGGTGGCTTCTGCCTATGATCTTAGTGCTGCTATTGATGGGCCTGTTGATAGTGTTTGCCGGCGGCTCAGCGGTAGCGCCGTTTATTTACACACTATTTTAAACCTATGAAAACGAAAACAGATACTCAAAAGACGATAAATGTGCTGGTACTGGCGGGCATAGCGGGGTTCATTCTTTTCGGCAAGGGATGGCTCATGTGGATGGCCTTTGTGCTGATGGTGCTGAATGTGTTTGTGGAGCCTGTGGCAAGGACTGTTGCCGGGGCGTGGATGAAATTCGCTGAAGTTATAGGTCAGGTTAACTCTAAAGTTCTGCTTTCCATGGCCTTTTATCTTGTGTTGACGCCGCTTTCTGTCCTCTATCGTATATTTAATAAGGAGCTTGTCTGGCACTTTAAGGCCAAAGGGCGCAAGACAGTTTTCGATGACGTAAAGGAACCGTACTCAAAAAAGACATTCGAGAGGCAGTGGTGACCCTACGCTGCCGTTATTGTATAAACAGCGGTATTTGTTCTAAAATTATCGAATGAAATCGAAAACGGCGAAGACAATACCGGCGAAGATACCGGACTGGGCGATAGCGGGCGCGGTTGCTTTTTTTGTGATGCTTGCATTTGTCTTTGAGTGGTATCCTTTTCAAAAACTTGAGTATCTGACATATGACCTGAGGAGCGTCCTGAGGCAGAAAAAGCTCTCAACGCCCGTTGTTATCGTAGGAACAGACGAAACAAAACCTGGACAGAGTCCCTTGCCTGCCGCGTACGCTGCCGATATGGTTCGCAAACTTAAGGGATATGAGGCAAGGACTATCGGGGTCGGCGTTATCTATTCAGAAACAGAAAATTCTGAAAATAAAGAGGGCCTCGCGGCTGTCAGAGGAATCAGGGAGAAAATAGATAAAGACCCCGCAGCCCTAAAAGATGCCCATGTAATTGAAATCAGAAAGGCTCTGATTGAAGCTGAACGCTCCTTAAACAGCGGGGCTGCGTTTGCCGAGGCACTTGGCACCGCCAAAAACGTGATACTGCCGCTCTCGTTTAACCTGAAAGATAATGCCGCAGAAGATTCCCCGTTAGCCGATTATATGCTGAGAAACTCTGTTAAGGCAGACCCAAAGGGCGCTATCCCTGCCGCACGTAGTTTTGTGGCGCCACTAAAACATGAGTTTGCAGAGAAGGCCGCCGCCCTTGGCCATTTAAACATCGAACCGGACAGTGACGGCGTTTCACGCGGCGAGCCGCTTTTTATACAATATAAGGACAGGCTCTTTCCCTCGTTTGCCTTTCAGCTTGCCCTCGGTTATCTTGGATATGGGATTAATGAAATCACGATAAACGGCGGGATTGCCGCTGTGAGGACATTGGCAATCCCCATAGACGAAAAGGCGAAGATGCTTATCAGTTTCTCTGGCAAGACGGCGGGCGCCCCGTATTATCCTCTCAATGACGTAATGGGCGATAAGGTTCCTGCCGCGGTGTTCAAAGATAAAATAGTGCTGATTGGGCTGCCAGCTGCTGCCGGCGGCGCCACTGAAATAACGGCTGCTGCGATAGAAAACATCGTTAACGCAAATCACATAAGGCGTCCGTGGTGGGCCGCCTATGTCGAACTGCTCGTCATGGCACTCTTTGGAGGCATTATTGCCTTTGTGGTGCCACGCATGAGGGCGGTTCCCGGCGCTGCCGTTACGGCAGGGATTTTAATCGTATGGGGCGTTATTTGTATTTTTTTATTTTACTCTCAGGGCATATGGATAAAGGTGTCTTACCCGATTGTCCTCCTGTTTTTGGGACATATAGCCGTTATGTCGGGGCGGTATATTGCCGGTGAGGAAATGCCCGGAACTCTGGACGCCAACGAAACTAACAAGATGCTGGGGCTTAGTCTTCATGGACAGGGGCAGTTGGACGCCGCATTTGAGAAATTCAGGAAGTGCCGATTAGAAGACTACGAGATAAAAGAACTCCTGTACAATCTTGGGCAGGATTTCGAGGAACATGGGATGCCAAATAAGGCGCGGGAAGTCTATGAACACATCCTGAGTGCGGGTGACTACCTGGGCCTCGCAGAAAAGGTGAAGAAACTCAGGGGGCAGACCGAAAAGGCCGTCTCAGTCGATCAGCATGAAGAGGCTACGGTAATTATGGAGAGCGCCGATACGAGCAACACATTAGGACGCTATGAAGTGCTGAGAGAACTTGGGCGCGGCGCTATGGGCATTGTCTTTTTGGGGAGAGACCCGAAAATAAACCGGGATGTGGCAATAAAGACATTGCGCTATGAAGATATAGACTCAGAACAGGTTGACGAGGTAAAGACGAGATTTTTCCGGGAGGCCGAGGCCGCCGGCAGGTTGTCTCATCCCAACATCGTGCGTGTATATGATGTCGGCGAGGATAAGGACACGGCCTATATGGCGATGGAACTGCTTGACGGGACGGATTTAATAAGATACTGCGCGAAGGATGCGCGGCTCCCATTCGGAGAGGTCTTGCGCGTTGTAACGCGGGTAGGGGAGGCGTTAGACTACGCCCATCTCAACGGCGTCGTCCACAGGGACATAAAACCAGCCAATATCATGCTGCTCAAAAACAAGGAACTCCGGGTTACGGACTTCGGCATTGCGCGGGTCATGGAATCCTCCAAGACGCAGACGGGGATGGTGCTGGGAACGCCAAGCTACATGTCGCCGGAGCAGATTGCCGGGCGAAAGGTTGACGGGCGTTCTGATTTGTTCTCGTTAGGGGTAGTGTTTTTCGAGCTGCTGACGGGTGAAAGACCGTTTAAAGGCGACACAATTGCAACGCTGATGTATAATATTACGAGCACGCCGCCGACATCTATTAAAAAGATAGAACCCCGAATCCCGGTGTGCATAGTGGAAATAATAGATAAATTACTTCAGAAAAACGCGGACAGCCGCTACCTCCGCGGCAAAGACCTTCTCGACGCAATAAACAAATGTAAGAAAACGCTGATAAAACGGCCGGCGGCACCAGAGCCACCGGTCAAATAATTTCTTGTGTACTACTCCTTGTCCTTTTCGGCGACCTTGCCGATGCCGACTATGGCGTTTTCCTTGCCCACGTCCATTACCTTTACGCCCTGCGTGTTTCTGCCTATGACGTTAATGGCGTCAACCGATGTTCTGATCATCTTGCCCGCCTTTGTGACTATCATTATCTCGTCTTCGTCTCTTACCTGTAGCAGCCCTATTACGTTGCCGCCTTTTTCTGTAACCTTTATGGAAATAACCCCTTGCCCACCCCGGCTTTGTACGTTATATTCATTGGTCTTCGTCCTCTTTCCAAAACCAAACTCCGTAATGGTCAGAAGCGACGTCCTCTCTTCGATGACCTCGGCGGCGACGGCCTCGTCTCCTTCCTTTAGTCTTATGCCGATTACCCCTCTGGTGCTTCTCCCCGTCGGTCTTACGTCGTCTTCGTTAAAGCGTATAGATATGCCAAAGCTGCTGCCAATAAGTATATCCGACTCGCCGTCTGTTACCCTTACGGCTATCAGCTCGTCGTCATCGTCTATGTTTATGGCGATAACACCTTTGCCGCGCGGGTTGCTGAAGTCCTTCAGCTCGGTCTTCTTTACTATCCCCTTTTTTGTAAACATCATCAGGTATCCCGTGTCGAAGCCCTTTACTGGAAGCGCTGTGGCGATTTTCTCGCCCTGCTGAAGCTGCAAGAGGTTTACGATGGCCTTGCCTTTGGCTGAGCGGCCTGCCTCGGGGATCTGATAAATCTTCTGCCAGTAGAGCCTGCCCAGATTCGAGAAAAACAGGATGTAGTCATGCGTAGAGCCTATGAACAACTGCTTTACGTAGTCCTCCTCGCGTGTCTCCATGCTCAGAGAACCCTTGCCGCCGCGGCGCTGCCTGCGATACTCAGAGATGGGATTTCTCTTAATGTAGCCGTTATGTGACACGGTTATTACCATCTCCTCTTCTGTAATCAGGTCTTCGATGGAGATTTCCTGAATGTCGGAGACTATTTCGGTACGCCGCGCGTCAGAGTATTTTTCATTTATCTCGGTCAGCTCTGCCCTGATTATCTCGTCTATGAGGGCGGAACTACCCAAAATCGACATAAGCCTCGCTATCTCTTTTATCACCTCGTTATATTCGCTCACGATTTTCTCTCTCTCGAGGCCGGTCAGGCGCTGCAAGCGCATATCTAAAATAGCTGCGGCCTGTATCTGCGTCAGTGGAAATGCGGTGGTCAGGCCAAGTTTTGCCTCGTCGGGCGTCCTTGCCGCCCTGATTAGTTTTATTATCGCGTCGAGATTATCTATGGCTATCTTTAGTCCTTCCAATATATGGGCGCGCTCCTGCGCCTTTCTGAGGTCAAACTTTGTCCTTCGAATGATTACGTCCCTTCTGTGCTGCAAAAACTCGGAAAGGATGCGTTTAAGGCCCATCACATGCGGCTGCCCGTGAGACAGGGCCAGCATTATTATCCCAAACGTAACCTCCATCTGCGTATGTTTATAGAGGTTATTCAACACCACCTGTGGCATTTCGTCTCTCTTTAGTTCGATTACTACCCTGATGCCGTCGCGGTCGGATTCGTCTCTAAGGTCGGAGATGCCCTCAATCTTCTTTTCGCGTACCAGCTCGGCTATTTTCTCCATCAACCGGGCCTTGTTCACCTGATACGGCATCTCGTCTATGATTATGCTCTCGCCACCCCTCGAGCGCTGCTCGAAGGAGGCCTTTGCCCTGACGCGGATTTGCCCCCTGCCCGTCTCATAGGCGTCCTTTATCCCCTTGAGGCCGAAGATTATTCCCCCCGTGGGGAAGTCCGGCCCTTTGATATATCTCATCAGCCCCGGGACGTCTGTTTCGGGGTTGTCAACCAGTTTTATCAGGGCGGCCGTCACCTCCCCCAGGTTATGCGGGGGGATGTTGGTGGCCATTCCTACGGCTATACCCGCGGCGCCGTTGATTATAAGGTTCGGGATTGTGGATGGCAGGACGAGCGGTTCTTCTGTGGTCTCGTCAAAATTGGAGATAAAGTCAACGGTCTCCTTGTCAATATCGCGCAGAAGCTCCTCGGCAATCTTCGCCAGACGCGCCTCCGTATATCTGTAGGCCGCAGCGGGGTCGCCGTCCATCGAGCCAAAGTTCCCCTGCCCGTCGATAAGCGGGTAGCGCATGTTAAAGTCCTGGGCAAGCCTCACCAGGGCGTCATATACGGCGCTGTCGCCGTGGGGGTGATATTTTTTGAGCACCTCGCCTACGACACCGGCACATTTTGAATATCTCCTTGTGGAGAGCAGTCCCTCGCGAAACATCGCATAGAGTATTCTCCTCTGAACCGGCTTAAGGCCGTCTCTTACCTCAGGCAGCGCCCTTCCTATGATTACGCTCATGGCGTAGTCGAGGTAGCTTACCTTCATCTCCTCTTCGATGCTTACTTGTATGGTGGACATTTCGAATTTTCTCCTATATATCTATATTACGGGCCTCGAGGGCATGTCTGGTTATAAAGGCCTTCCTGGGTTCTACCTGGTCTCCCATCAATATCGTAAACAGCCCGTCAGACTGCACGGCGTCCTCTATGGTTACCTGAAGGAGGATGCGCATCTCCTGGTCCATTGTAGTCTCCCAGAGCTGCTGGGGGTTCATCTCTCCAAGACCTTTATAGCGTTGAATGTTCAGGCCCTTTTTGGCCGCCTTCATGATAAAATCCAGGAGTTCGGATGTGGTCTTAAACTGCTCTTCATGTCCCTGATACCATATTGTATATGGCGGGTCTCCCAGTTCCTCTACGATAGAGTAATATGTCCTGAGTTCTTTAAACTCAGGGCAGTGGATGAATTCCGCGTTCAGTGTCAGGCTGTTTGACTTTCTGATTATCGTGGCCGCGTAACTCTGATGCTCAGAGTCAAAGTCAATGTCGCCGGTGTCTGTTTCAGTCAGCTCTTCCTTTAACTTTGACATTAAATTACTGAGTGCCGCCTCGCTTTTAATAATTCCCGTTAAATCTTTTGTCCTGAGCAGAGATTTCAGCACATCGGCGTCTTTGCGCCGCTTTGAGTGCCACTCTATGAGTTTCTCAAAATTAACAAGCCTCTTCAGATATGGCAGGAACGCCTTTCCCTTTATCTTATTGCCCCTGACTGAGACCTCCAGCTCTCCTGCGACCAGCTCATAGAGCATCTCCTGAAGCTCCGCCTCGTTTTGAATATACTTTTCCGTCTTGCCCTTTTTTACCTTATATAGCGGAGGCTGCGCGATATACAGGTAGCCGCGCTCGATTACCTCCGGCATCTGGCGGTAAAAAAACGTCAGCAGGAGTGTGCGTATGTGGGCACCGTCAACATCGGCGTCAGTCATAAGTATTACCTTGTGATAGCGCAGCTTCGCTATGTCAAACTCATCGGAGCCGATGCCTGTGCCGAGGACGGTGATAAGTATCCGGATTTCCTCGGAGGAGAGCATCTTGTCAAACCTGGCCTTCTCGACATTCAGGATTTTGCCCCTCAGGGGGAGTATCGCCTGAAATCTGCGGTTGCGTCCCTGTTTTGCGGACCCGCCGGCGGAATCCCCCTCGACTATGAATATCTCGCTCAGGGCGGGGTCTTTTTCCGAGCAGTCGGCAAGTTTCCCGGGCAGACCGAGGTCCTCCAGCGCACCCTTTCTGCGTGTCAGCTCCCGCGCCTTTCTTGCGGCGTCGCGCGCCCTTAGCGCCTGCACGGCCTTGTCTATTATCTTCCTTGCCGCTGCGGGGTTTTCTTCGAAATATTGCCCAAGCCTCTCGTTCGATATCGACTCCACGATGCCCTTGACGTCGGTATTGCCGAGTTTCATCTTTGTCTGTCCTTCAAACTGGGGATTGGGCAGCTTTACGCTTATCACCGCGGCAAGTCCCTCCCGGACATCCTCGCCGGAGAGCGAACCGCCCTTTAAGAGGCCGGTTGCGGCTATATACGTGTTTGTGCTCCTTGTGAGGGCTGCCTTAAAGCCGCTCAGGTGTGTGCCGCCTTCTCTTGTGTTGATATTATTTGCAAAGGAATATATCAGTTCCGCATAGCCGTCGTTATACTGCATCGCTATTTCGACGATAACGCCGTCCTTCTCTCCGTAAATATACAGGGGCTTGTCCTGAATAACGCTCTTATTTGTATTTATATGCTCGACAAAGGAGACTATGCCGCCTGAATATAAGAATTCATTCTTTTTGTCAGTCCTTTCATCGCCAAGCGTGATTTTAAGGCCCTTATTAAGAAATGCTAATTCTCTCAGCCTTTGTGACAATACGTCAAAACTCAGCTCTGTGGTTTCAAAGACCTCGGGGTCTGGTTTGAAGATTATCTTCGTCCCCTTTCTCTTCGTCTCCCCGACAATTTTAAGGCCTCCGCACGGGAAGCCCCTCTCGAAGCGCTGCTGATAGACCTTGCCTTCTCTTCTTATCTCAAGCTCAAGCCATTCACTTAAGGCGTTTACCACAGAGACGCCAACTCCATGAAGGCCGCCCGATATTTTATAGGCCGACGAATCAAACTTGCCTCCTGCGTGCAGCTCCGTCAGGACTATCTCCGCGGCGGTTCTGCCCTCGGGGTCGTCGGCGTGGACATTCGTGGGGATGCCCCTGCCGTCGTCTATAACCGAACAGCTGCCGTCGTGGTGTAAGTTTACCTCGATGTTGGTACAATGCCCCGCAAGGGCCTCATCCACGCTGTTATCGACCACCTCGTAAACAAGATGGTGAAGGCCCTCAACGCCGGTTGTGCCTATGTACATCGCAGGCCGTGTCCTTACACCCTCGAGGCCTTTAAGAATTTTTATAGACTCCGCCTGATAGTTATCCACTACCGGCGGCTTACCGGCATTTTCCACGCCGGTACCTTTCTCAACATCACCCATTATTTTACCTCTTGATTTATTTAGTGCCTAATACAGTTTTTACTACCTTTTTCATCAGAACGCCGCCTGTGTCTGTTTGAAAGATCATCTTTCGTCCCTGATTCCCGCCAACATCGGAGCTGATGATTCTTATACCCTCTTCAGATAATACATCCTCGGCTATGAGAATATTTCTCTCCCCGACGTTTAACAGCCCTGAGCTTGACGCCATCAACGCCGCCCCGCCGAATACCTTTGCCTGTAAATTCCTCTTATTGCAGCCAAGAGAGAACATCTTTTCCAATAATTTCGATATCGCTATATTGCCATATTTCGGTGTGGGAAGCCCCTCCCCGTTCCAAAGCGGGAGCAGGTAGTGATTCATCCCTCCAATTTTCAATATAGCGTCCCAAAAACATACCGCCACACACGACCCCAATATAGTCGTAACCGCCGAGGGGTCCTTGTCGGCGTAAAGTGTGCCCGGATATAAAAAATGTTCTTTCATGGTCAGAACTTCTCTCCTTCGTCGTCATCGAAGATAAATTCGTTGCCATCGCTTGAAAATCCATCCATCTCCGGCCCCTCGGCCTCAGGGACAGCGACTGAAAACACGCTGCCCACGCCCTTTGTACTTGACACCGTAATCCCGCCAGCAAGCAACTCCACCACTGCCTTTGTTATGCTGAGGCCAAGGCCATGCCCCCTGTGTGTCTTTGTCGAACCGGTCTCAAGCTGCTTGAACCTGTCGAATATAACCTCAAAATCGGCGCTATCTATACCGATTCCATTGTCTTTTGCATCGATTTTCAGGACTCCGGCATCTATCCACATCTTTATCTCAACCTCGCCGCCCTCGTTGGTAAACTCTATCGCGTTGGACAGCAGATTAGAGATGATTATACTGAGTTTTTCAGGGTCTGACTTAAAAAATACCTCGCCCTGGTCCTGTCCAAGCCAGTCGTAAACCATCTCGACCTTTATGTTTTTACTTTCTGCGAAGTGCCTGAAGGATGCGATTATATTATTTGATAAAGCGATCACATCGACAACCGAGACCCCTAAGGACGTTTCGCCGGACTCAATTTCCGCAGCCTCGAATATGTTCTTTATTTGAAAGTCCAGGTGAAAGGCCTCCTCGTGAATGAGCGACAACATGGATTTAACAGAGTCGCAGTCAGATTCAGCCGAGAGGAGAAGCTGCCCCGAAAGGCCTAATATCGAGGTCAGAGGGTTATTTATCTCGTTTCTGATATTCGATAGAAAATTACTCTTAATGGCCTCCGAATCTTCAAGTTTCTTGTTGATTTTCACAAGATTTTTCGTCATGACCTTTAAATCGTAAAGCGCGTCTTCGTTTTCCTGAAAACGTCCCTTCAATTCCTCAATTAGTTCCTTATTAGTCAGTCTGCTCATAAATAATCCCCCTCCTCATATTCTCATCGGCATTAATACGCATTTATAGTCCTTGTTGCCCTCTTCCGTTAACAAAGTAGGCGTCAGTGTGTCAAGAAGCTCCATGACAACGTTTTGAGACTTCATGGAGGAAACTGCATCCAGTACGTATCTCGAGTTAAAGCCCAGAGAGATTGCCTCTCCTTCAAATTCAACTTTTAACCCGTCCTGCGCCTCTCCCATCTCCGGGTCTGTCGCAAATACATTCATCTGGCCCTGTTCTAATTCCACCCGCACGACGCGGCTTTTTTCTCTGCCGATTACCGATACCCTCCTGAGGGTCTTTATCAACTCCTCCCTGTCTATGAGGACTGATTTATCATTATTAACCGGTATGACCTGCTCATAATTAGGGTACGTGCCTTCAATCAGCTTCGTGAGAAACTCCTTATCGCCAAGCAAAAATCTTATGTGGTTTTTTGCTATTTCAAACCTGACAGCCCCTTGCTGTCCAGAAAGGAGCCTTCTTAGTTCCATCACGGCCTTTCTCGGCAATATGGCCTTTATTTCCTCCACATCGGTGTCCATTTCCATGTCAGAGTAAACTACAGACAACCTGTGGCCGTCTGTGCCGGCGAGGACAATCTTTTTCTGCCGGCCAAGCACGTGAAACAACACGCCGTTGAGGGCATAGCGAGGGTCGTTTTCACCCGCGCAGTATATCGTTCTGTCGAGCATGTCTATGAGTTTTTCCGGCTCAATGGCAAATCCTACCTTTTCCTCCAAAGAGGGCCAGTGCGGGTATTCATCGGGATTTAAGCCCGCTATCCTGTAGGAGCTTTTCCCGGATTTCATCTTCATCCAGTTAACGTCTTCCCCGTCAATATGAATATCTCCGGCGACTTCTCTGGCAATTTCAAAGAGCTTCTTTGCCGGCATACAAACTACGCCTGATTTTTCGATTTCCGCTATCTCTATAGGTTCCCTGATTGCCATTTCGAGGTCGGTGGCATAGACTGTGCTTTTTTCCCTGGACACCTCAAGGAGAAAGTTGCTTAGTATCGGAATAGTCGTCTTTTTATCGGCAATATTCTGAATATCTCCAAGCCTTTTGTAGAGTTCATCTTTCGATATTGTTACTATCATATTAATATTCTCCTTACGGTTTTATTTTATTTATAAGATACTCTGCCGTTTTGTTGAATTCCTCGTCTTTTTCCATTTTCGCCTCTATCTGCTTACATGCGTAGATAACCGTCGCGTGATCTTTTCCTCCAAATGCCTTGCCTATGTCACCCAGAGACAGCTCCGTCAGCCGTTTTGTTATGTACATGGCCATTTGCCTCGGCAGGGCTATCTCCTTCGTCCTCTTCTTCGATTTTAACTCCGGCAGCTTTACGCCAAAATGTTCACACACTATCTTTTGTATATTGTCTGTGGTAACCGGTTTGAGTTCATCGGTAAAAATGTCTTTCAGCACATCTTTTGCCAGGGAGACATTAATCGGCCTTCCTGTCAGGTTTGAGTGAGCCGCCAGTTTTATCAGACACCCCTCCAGCTCCCTGATATTCGACTTTATCTTTGTAGCGAGGAAATATACAATGTCATCTGGCAGGATGATCTTATGAAGCTCGGCCTTTTTCTGCAATATTGCCATTTTAAGCTCCACAGTCGGGGGTTTTATATCGGCTATAAGGCCCATCGTGAAACGGGATTTCAGTCTGTCGGTTATATCGGACAGCTCTTTAGGCGGCCTGTCGCTCGAGATAACAATCTGTTTCTGCTTTTCATAGAGGGCGTTAAAGGTATGAAAAAACTCCACCTGAGTCTGGGTCTTATTTGCGATAAACTGCACATCGTCAAGCAGCAGTATATCGACCATCCTGTATTTCTCTTTCAAATCACTCATCTTCTCATGCCTGATGGCAGATACGACCTCGTTTGTGAACTGCTCCGAAGATACGTATATGACATTTGCGTTGGGAAGAGTGTCGGCTATTTTGTTTCCTATCGCGGTTATTATATGGGTCTTGCCAAGCCCGACATCTCCGTATATAAAAAGGGGATTATATGTCTTTCCCAGCGATTCACTCACCGCAAGGGCCGCCGCATGTACCAGTTCATTTGACGGGCCTACCACAAAGGTATCAAATACGTATTTGGGATTTAAAAATATCCCCTTGCCGGCCTGCCTGACCTTTCGAATGTTTGCGTCTTTTCTGACAAACTCCGCCGCAGGCTCCTGCTCTATCCTGAACATGACATTTATATTGTCCTTCATGACCCATTCAAAGGCCTCGCTTATCAGGTGCGGGTAATTGTCCTCAATCCACTCCCTGAAAAACCGGTTCGGCACTGACAACACCGCGTCGTTATCTTTTAACTCCAGCAGCTTCATCGGCTTAAACCATAAATCGTATGTGGATTTGCCAACCTTTCTCTCGATAAAATCAAGACAATCCTTCCATGTGTTTCCTATGTCCATATTTCACCTGAATCCGACTGTTTTAAATATGTTACTAACATGTTACAAACAATTGTTAATAACTCCTTTATAGATCTTTTATAACGCATTGATATATTGTTCATAAATCCCAACCTGAATTGACGTGTGAATAACTTCCAGAAAACCCGCCGATTACTGACACAGATGCTGACATGCGGCATAGCATGGTATTAATCAGGCCGGCAGCCACATCTATAATCAATTCCATAAGGTTCTCAAGTTTCAAACACCCCCTACTGTTACTACTATTTATATATATAAAGAGAGTAGTAATAGTACTACCCTGTTTTCTTCCAGAAAAGATACTCTTTGATAAAGGCATCGATTTCTCCATTTAAGACGGCGTTTACGTTTCCGAACTCATACCCTGTCCTGTGGTCTTTTACCAGTCTGTAGGGCTGCAATACATAGGAGCGTATTTGATTTCCCCATTGAATATTTTTTTTGTCACCTACAATTCCCTCCATTTTTTTACCCTGGGCGGCGAGTTCCCTTTCGTAAAGCCTGGATTTCAGGATGCTCATTGCCCTTTCCTTGTTTCTGTGCTGCGAGCGCTCATTCTGGCAAGAGACAACAATGCCGCTTGCGGCATGTGTAATGCGCACGGCGGAGGATACCTTGTTGATATGCTGCCCTCCGGCCCCGGATGCCCTGAATGTGTCTATCCTGATGTCCTCTTCTTTTATCTCTATCTCGATGTCTTTTTCCACGTCCGGGTAGACCAGGACGGCGGCAAAAGAGGTGTGTCTTCTTTTGGCCGAGTCAAACGGGGATATGCGCACGAGCCTGTGCACGCCTACCTCCGGCTTCAGATAGCCATAGGCATACGCCCCGGTAAATGTTATTGTAACGCTCTTTATGCCTGCCTCGTCTCCGTTTAGAATATCTACGATGTCTGTCTTAAAGCCGTTTTTCTCGGCCCACCTGAGATACATTCTCATCAGCATCTGTGCCCAGTCCTGGCTTTCGGTGCCTCCGGCGCCGGGGTGTATATCCATGATGGCGTTGTTAAGATCAAGTTTATTTGAAAGCAGATGTTTAATCTCAAGTTTATCTATCTTGATTTCAGCGGCTTTCAGATTATCTTCGATATCCCTGACAAACATCTCCCCACCTTCTTCGCTCAGTACCGAAAGTGAATCTAACAGGTATCTTACGTCGTCCTCTGCGCCATTATAGGAAGAGATAATATCCTCGATGTACGATTTCTTTTTTTTAAGCTCGTTAAGACGCTCATAGGACGACCATGTGCCGCTTTGTGATAACATCTCGTCTATTTCCACTATCTCTTTAAGCAGATTATCTATTTCAAAGATAACCTCTTAGATATGAGAGTTTTTCCTCCAGGGGTTTGACTTTTTCTTTTAATTCTAATTCGATAATCATTGAGACCTTCTCCTTTTTCTTAATAAATTTACTATAATTGCAAGGTTTGCTATGTTGCATATATGAACAAACACGCTTCCGAAAAGCGAATAAAACGTAATTGCCGGGTTTGTATAAATATCTCTCGTTAAAACCACCTTCTCAAACAGCTCTGTCCTGGCAGTTATTTCCCCCGTGCTGTCTATGAAACCGGATATGCCGGTATTAGCCGAACGCACCACAGGTTTTCTGTTTTCTATGGCCCGAAACACCGCCATTATAAAATGCTGATACGGGCCTGACGTACGCCCAAACCACGCGTCGTTTGTAATGGTAACGATAAAATCTCCACCATATCTGTAAAATGCCCCGACAAGTTCGGGGAAGGCAATCTCATAACAAATAGGGGCTGCGAAGTCCCCCAGCGGGGTTCTCACAACGGTAAGCGAGCTTCCACGCGTAAAATCACCTATACCGGTTACAAGTCTGTCTATGAAAAACAACACATTCCTCAACGGTACATACTCCCCAAAAGGAACCATATGAATTTTATCATAAACAGAGAGAAATTTTCCACCAGGCGCCAGCACCATAGCGCTGTTTGTAAGCACATATCTGCCATTTACATAGTCCTTTACGAGGTCGGTGCCAAATACGAGATAGATGTCGAGCTTTTTCTGGAATGAGAGAAGGTCTTCGGTAAGTATTTTATCGCTTCCAAAGAGAAATGGCAGCGAGGACTCAGGCCAAACGACGAGTTTTGCGCCGTCGGCAACGGCCTGTTCTGTCATAGTCTCATAGGATTTGAGGATTTCGGAAACGAACTTTTTATCCCACTTGGCGTCCTGGGCGACATTGCCCTGAATGACGCTTACCCTGACCGGTTTAACTGCCGGATTAATATTATTCAGCTGCCTGTAGCCGTAGGCCAATACGAGGGCGATGATTATGGCAAACAGGGCAAACGGCAGGAGTTTTTTAAGTAACGTGTAATTTTCCGAATTATTTTTAATGATGAAGTCAGCGGCGGCCGCGTTAAAGCAAACGAGAAGAAAAGATACGCCATACACACCGGTAATATCGGCAATTTGTATAAGCGGCAGCATCTTATACTGCGTATATCCTAAAAATGACCACGGAAAACCGGTAAACAGCACACCGCGAAAGTACTCAAGCCCCACCCAAAGCGACGGACCAGTAAGATAAACGGGAATCTTTGTCCTGCGGGTAAACAACCGCACCATCAAACCAAACACACCGATATAGAGGCCCTGATAGGCGGCCAAAATCAGTACGACAGATAAACTGGCGATAAGCGGCATATGCCCGTAATTATTTATAGAGTGGGCAATCCAGTACTGGGTAGAAAAGAAATACACAACGCCTGTTACGAGGCCGGCCTTAAAGGAATATGCCCAGCCGTTTGAGTGCAATACCGCATATAACAGGGGAACGAGGGCGACCCACGCCAAAAAAGAGATATCCGGCATAGGAAACGACAAATAGAGAAGGAAGCCCGAGAAGACGGGTGGAAAATATTGAATAGCAATTTTATTGATAGTCTTCATAATCTTGACATAACATAGAGCAAATCGTTTATAGTATAACTGCGTGGGCAGTTAGCTCAGTCGGTAGAGCAGAGGCCTGAAAAGCCTCGTGTCCGCAGTTCAATTCTGCGACTGCCCACTTTTATAACTACTTATTATATTATACTGGTTATAATTAATGCTGGAAAATATATCTTATTCAAAGGGAATATGATGAAAATAATAGAAAACGACGGGGACTACAGAGAATTCATAGAGATTATAAGAAACAGGTCCGAAGACTTCGGAATCGATGTCATCGAAGACGCAAAAATTATTATAGAACACGTAAAAAAAAGCGGCGATACGGCTGTTGAGTTATACACGAATAGATTCGACAGGGTCCAGAACGTCACCTTCAAGGTATCGCAGCAGACGATCGATGAGTACGCCGATAAGGCGCAACGCCCTTTTCTCGGGGCACTGAATAAATCGATAGAGCGCATAAGGCGTTTTCATCAAAGGCAGATTGCGCGTTCATGGAGCTATAATGACAACGGGGTTGAGCTTGGGCAGCTGATAAGGCCGCTTGAAAGGGTAGGTGTGTATGTGCCCGGTGGCAAGGCGGCATATCCGTCGTCGGTTTTAATGAATGTTATACCGGCGCAGATAGCCGGCGTGAAGGAAATAGCCCTCTGTGTCCCATTCCCCGATGGACAGGTAAATCCATATGTGATGGCGGCGATAAAGGCGGTGGGGGTGACGGAGGTCTATGCAATTGGAGGGGCGCAGGCGATAGCCGCGATGGCCTATGGGACGGAGACGATAAAAAAGGTAGATAAAATAGTTGGGCCTGGTAACGCATACGTGGCGACGGCAAAGAAGATGGTCTTTGGCGTGGTGGCTATAGATATGATTGCCGGACCGTCTGAGATACTGATAGCGGCCGATGAGACGGCGGAGCCGTCTTTCATAGCGGCAGACCTGCTAAGCCAGGCGGAGCACGACGAAAACGCCTCATCCGTTCTGATTACAACGTCCAGGGCGCTTGCCGCAAAGGTACAAACAGAACTAAGCGTGCAACTGGAGAAATTGACGAGAAAGGAGATTGCCCAAAAATCCTTAGATAACTACGGCGCCATAATAATAGCCGCGGATAAAAAAGAAATGTTTGAGCGTGTTAACGAAATAGCCCCTGAGCATCTGGAGATAATAACGCTGGAGCCGGAGAAAGACATGGAGCTGGTGAAAAACGCCGGTGCGGTGTTTTTGGGGAAATGGTCGGCAGAGCCGCTTGGCGACTATGCGGCCGGCCCGAATCATGTGCTTCCGACAAACGGTACTGCGAGGTTTTTCTCACCGCTTGGGGTGTATGATTTTATAAAGAGGACATCGCTGATTAATTTTAATGAGGCGGGATTTAGGGAAATTGCCGAAACAGTAGAGACAATGGCCGGTTATGAGGGACTTGACGCCCATGCCCAAGCGGTAAGGATGAGAAAAAGGGCGCTTGGGGAAAATTAAACGAATATTTTAGCAATGCGGCTTAAACTCCTTCCAATACATATAAAAATTACGCTATAATAGTGTTGTGGCTGATATTTTGATATTTAGCGCGTCCGGGTTTAGCGCGTCTGGCACCGGGAAACAGGGCGGCACCGGCAGATGATAGAATTAGAGAATGTCTCGAAGGCCTTTGGCGGCTATGCGGCGCTGAGTAATATCTCCTTAAAGGTGGAAAGAGGCGATATGGCATTCGTAACCGGTCCAAGCGGGGCCGGCAAGACCACGCTGTTCAAGCTGCTCTACCTTGCCGAGAAGCCCGACGAAGGGACGATAACGATAGCCGGATGCAACGTGGCAGACGTGAAGTCGTCATACATACCATTACTAAGGAGAAACATAGGTGTTGTATTTCAGGACTTCAAGCTCCTCAACAATAAAACCGTTTATGACAACATAGCCCTGACACTGCGAATTCGCGGCTTTATGGAAAGGGAAATCAAGGAACGTGTGCACAGTGTGCTTAAGATGGTAAATCTCCGGCACAAGGTAGATAACTACCCGTTGACCCTTTCGGGAGGCGAACAGCAGCGCATAACCATTGCAAGGTCTATTGTGGGCGAGCCGACGGTAATGCTTGCCGATGAGCCGACGGGCAATCTGGACGAAGAAAATGAAAAAGAGATAATGAGGATATTTAAGCAGATTAACGCCAAGGGCACAACCATATTGATAGCTACACACAACCGCGCCCTTTTCAGAAATACGGCAAGAAAGGTGTTTACATTAGAGGGCGGCATGTTAAGAGGGGAGGAGGAATAGGTGTTTTCGCTAAGGCTTGCCCTTCAGAGCATTTTTAAAGATAAGTGGATGAACTTCCTTTCCATGCTTTCCATAGGCGTAATGTTGTTTATTCTTGTATCTGTTGCCATAATCGTGTATAACGTCGAGAGGCTGACGGCCAGGCTGCCTGAGAGGCTCACAGTGATGGTCATGCTCAAAGAAGGTGTTGCGGGCGAGGAAATCAAGGCCGCGCAGGCGGTTATAAAGGCTGAACCTGCCGTTAAGGCGGTAACATTCGTATCGAAAGAAAGGGCTATGGAAGACCTGAAGAGGTCATTTAAAAAGGACGACTTTATTCTTAAGGGATTTGGAGAGAATCCCCTGTTCGATTCGTTCGATGTTAAGATAAAAAGTGAAGGCGTCCACATAGATGAGGTCAAGCGTCTGATACAGAAGATAAAGTCCATGAAAGGAGTTGACGATGTGGAATACGGGGAGGCGCTGATGGACTCGCTTTACGCGTTAAAGAGCGGGATGAGGGCGCTGGGGTTGAGTATAGGCATTGTCTTCGTATGTTCGGTTACGTTTATATGTTACACGACGGTGAAGATACTTTTTTACAGACATAAGGACGAGATAGAGGTCTATAAACTGCTTGGGGCGACGAGGTGGTTTGTGAGGGCGCCGTTTTTCATAGAAGGCTCAATAATAGGCATTCTGGGCGGGATGATAGGGTCGGGGATGCTGATGGGGTTGTATCAATATTTTATCAGGAGGCTGATAGCGGACATACCGATGTTCGCGTTTATGAGCATACCGCTGCAGTTTATGTATATGCTGCCGGTTGCCGGGATGCTATTAGGCCTGGGCGGGTCGGTGTTGGCGCTTGGAAGGCTGAAGTATTAGAATGCGTATGGCGGTGCTTATTTTAGTGTTGCTGCCTCAGCTTGTATTTGCCGAAGGGGCGAATGACAAGTACAAGAAGATCCAGGAAGAGATAAAAATACATAAAGATAAACTGGAGCACTCTGAAAAGAAAGAGCTGAATGTCCTCGAAGAGCTGGACAAAGCGGACAATGATTTAAGGCAGATAACGCGCCAGATTGAAAGGGAAAGGGCGCAGGTAGCCGAGCTGGATGAAAACATAAAAATGGTGAGACAGGATATGGCAAAGGCCGAAAAGACGGTAGCCTCATTGCGCGCTTCGCTGAAGAAGCGGCTTCAGGCCATACAGCGCTACGGCTATGACGTCGATAAAGTAGTAATACTGTTAAATATAGACAGTTTTTACGAGATGTTAAGGACGACGAGATACATGTCGAAGTTGTCCGGCAGTGAATATAAGCAAATGGGTATGTATCAGGAGATGTCAACTAATCTGTCGGTGAAGGAACAGAAATTGCAAGCGCTGGTTGCGCAGTTAAAGGTAAAGGCGGAGAAATTAAAGAGCTCCGAGGCAGATCTTGCAGAAAAGAAAAGGGAGAGGGAAGATATATTGCAGGCCGTTAGAAAGGAAAAGGCCCTATATACCTCGATGTTAAAAGAGCTGGAGGTGACATCTAATCGTTTTAACGGTTTTTTACAGAAGG
Source organism: Nitrospirota bacterium (assembly GCA_015233015.1). GTDB lineage: Bacteria > Nitrospirota > Thermodesulfovibrionia > Thermodesulfovibrionales > Magnetobacteriaceae > Magnetominusculus. The sequence continues at coordinate 64,611 of JADFYO010000006.1, forward strand.
AAAAGAAAGAAAGCGATTTGACGGAGGCCGGCAAGGAATTCAAAAATCTGAAAGGAAAGCTGCCGTGGCCATTACAAGGCAATGTGGCCATTCCATACGGGTCTCACAATGACCCTCAGTTTAAGACCCCGGTTTACAGAAATGGGATATATATAAGTTCTGACCAGGATACAAACGTCAAGGCGGTTTACGACGGCAAGGTGGTGTTTGCGGATGTGTTCAAGGGGCTTGGGCAGGTGATAATATTAAGTCACGGCATGGGCTACCATACGGTATATGCCAATCTGAACACCATGTTTGCGAAGGCCGGCGACATTGTAAAGAGCAGAGCCTCGATAGGCAACGCCGGGACATCGGGCTTAATGAACGCAGTGGGGATATATTTTGAGATAAGATATAAGGGAAAACCGATAAATCCATTACAGTGGTTGAAAAGGGAGAATTAGGAGGATGAATGAGTAAAAGTGTGCGGTTTTGGATAATATGGATGTTGTTGCCGGGCATAGTTATAAGCGGAATATTTGTAGGCAGTGGTGTTCTTATCGGCAAGTGGGCGGTCAGGTCGGTAAGTGCCGAGTCGGACACGTATCAGGAGCTGAAGCTGTTTACCGAGGTAATCTCGATAATTAAAAGCAATTACGTTGAGGAAGTCAAGTCAAAGGACCTGATATATGGCGCGCTCAAGGGGATGTTGAATTCCCTTGATCCCCATTCAAGTTTTATGACGCCGGACTTGTTTAAGGAAATGAAGGTTGACACGAAGGGCGAGTTTGGCGGCGTTGGCATTCAAATAGGGAAAAAAGGTATCGCGATAACCGTTATTGCGCCGATTGAGGATACGCCCGCATACATGGCCGGCATAAAGGCAGGCGACATAATCGTAAAGATAAACGGCGAGACAACGGAGAAGATGACCCTCTACGACGCGGTGAGCAAGATGCGCGGGGCAAAAGGTTCAAAGGTCACCGTAACTATCATGAGGACAGACTGGAAGGATACGAAGGACTTCACCCTGGTGCGCGATACGATAAAGGTAAAGAGTGTTAAATTTAAGGTTCTCAACGACGATGTCGGCTATGTGAAAATAAGCCAGTTTCAGGAAAAGACTGTGGCCGATTTAGAGAAGGCGCTGGCAGCCCTGAAAGAAAAGAAGGTAACCTCGCTGCTGCTGGATTTAAGAAACGACCCGGGCGGCCTCCTACAGGGGGCGGTAGGGGTTTCAGAGCAATTTTTGCCGCCTAACAAGCTGGTGGTATATATAAAGGACAGGTCGGGCGACAAGAAGGAGTTCTTTACGGAGGGCGACGGCAAATACGAGAAACTCCCTATGGTAGTGATGGTCAATGAAGGGAGCGCATCTGCGTCGGAGATAGTAGCCGGTGCAATGAAGGACTGGAACAGGGCAATTGTATTAGGGACGACGACATTTGGCAAGGGTTCTGTGCAGAGCGTCCTTCCTCTTAGCGACGGTTCGGGATTGCGCCTGACAACGGCGCGCTATTACACGCCAAAGGGGACGTCGATACAGAACACGGGTATCACGCCTGATATAGTGGTAAAGCAGAAGGCTGACAAAGCTAAGGAACACGGCACCGTGATGAGAGAAAAGGATTTGAAAGGCCATCTGGAGAACGAACAGGCGGAAGGGCAGGAAAACGAAGAGACCGAGGCCGCTCCCATAGAGGTGGAGGAAAAGGATGACGTACAGCTTCAGCGCGCCATCGATATTCTCAAGACATGGGACGTGATGAAGAAATTTAATAAGGCCGCTTAGGTGCAGCATAAGGGCGTGTCAAGGGTCATATTTGACATAGAGACGGCCGGGGCAGACCTTGAATCGTTTGACCCGGAGGTACAGGACTATCTGTTAAAGCTGGCGAAGACGGAGGATGAGATTCAATTAGTAAAGGAGAGTCTCTCCTTCTATCCCAACACCGCTGAGATTGTGGCAATAGGCATGTTAAATCCCGATACCGAAAAGGGCGTGGTGTATTATCAGTCGCCTGAGGACGCAGAAGAACCTGACGAAAAAGATGGGATTGCCTATCGCCCCACTACAGAAAAAGGAATTATCGAAGGGTTTTGGGATGTGATAAAAAAATACGACAAATTCGTCACCTTTAACGGCCGTGGGTTTGACTGTCCATTTATAATGATACGCTCTGCCGTACACAATATCAAGCCAACGAGGGACTTACTGCCAAACCGCTACGGCAATGAACACATTGATTTGCTCGATAAGCTGACGTTTTACGGTGCGGCCCGAAGGCGCTTCAGCATGGACATGTGGTGCAGGACTTTTGGAATAAAAAGCCCGAAATCCGAGGGCGTAACCGGCTACGACGTCAAGGACATGTTTAAGGCGGGAAGATGTAAAGAAATAGCGGTTTATTGTGCAGGGGATTTATGGGCGACAAGGGAACTGCTCTTTAAATGGGAAGGGTATATAAAGTATCCGTAGGTATATTTCATCATATCAGCGAATGGATTAATGAGGGTTGGTAAAGGAACATGTATACGATTAATGAAATATATCTGGAAGAGAGTGATGAATTATTTACCATCAAAGAGGCCAGCGAGTGGGCAACTAAACATCTGGGTAAAACCGTAACGACCTCAAATATTTCTTACCTCATCCAATACGGACTGATAAAAAAACTTGGAAGCAACGGCTCAACTCAGGTTTCTAAACAGGAATTACAACGCTACTACAAATCATACAGTGACAGCAGAGAACTGTCATGGAAAAATCAATTGGGTGACGATTTAAACTGGGCTTTATCCTTTGATCAATACAAGGAGGCCGAAACGACAAAGCATGTTCACCGTCTGCATCCCTATAAAGGTAAATTCATACCTCAACTAGTAGAATATTTTCTCGACAGCCACACAGACCATTTCAAAAAGCAAGCATGTTTCAAACAGGGCGACATCGTTTTAGACCCTTTTAGCGGCAGTGGTACGACTATGGTGCAGTCTTGCGAATTGGGTATGCACGCTATAGGCGTCGATATTTCTGCCTTCAATGCCTTAATCGGTAACGTCAAGGTAATCAAATACGATATGTCCGATGTTCAAACGGAGATTTATAAAATTAATAAGGCACTCAAAGGATTTCTTACCAACTCGCGCACTATTGAGTTTGAAGAGAAACTCTTACAGTCGCTTTATAAATTTAACAATAAATATTTCCCGGTTCCGGACTATAAATACCGTCTAAAGCGTGGAGAAATCAATGAAGACATGTATGGCTCTGAAAAAGAAAGGGAGTTCCTGCCAACTTTTAATAAACTTGTAGAGGGTTACAATATAAAGTTACGGCAGGACAAGGCCGATACATTCCTCGATAAGTGGTATTCACAGCATATAAGGGACGAGATCAATTTTGTGTTGGGCGAAATCGGCAAAATAACAAATGACGATACAAGAAATATTATAAGCGTTATATTGAGCAGGACTATCCGTTCCTGCAGGGCAACAACCCATGCAGACCTTGCCACTTTGTACGAACCTATAACGTCAACATATTATTGTGCCAAACATGGAAAAATGTGTAAGCCCATATTCTCTATATTAAAATGGTGGGCGACTTATACGAAAGATACTCTCAAACGCTTATCCCAGTTTAACAGTTTGAGGTCTCAGACTTTTCAGGTATGTTTAAAGGGAGACGGAAGGACGATAGATATTATTGGAGAGCTTAGAACATCTAATCCTGTTTTTGCCGATTTAGCTGACAGGCAGAAAATCAAAGGGATTTTTTCAAGTCCGCCATACATCGGGCTAATAAATTACCATGAACAACATGCCTACGCCTATGATTTGTTTGGATTTGAAAGAATGGATGACTTGGAAATCGGCCCGCTTTATAAAGGACAAAGCAGGGAAGCGAAAGAGAGTTATATCATTGGTATCACAGACGTTCTGAATAATTGTAGGAAGTTTTTAGCAGAAGATTACGATGTTTTCCTCGTCGCAAATGATAAATACAATGTATATCCTATTATTGCCGAAAAATCCGGAATGCAAATCGTCAATCAATATAAACGGCCCGTATTAAACCGCACAGAGAAAGACAAAGGCGCTTATGCTGAAACCATTTTCCACTTAAAGAGAAGATCTTGACAATAGAACAAATTTCAAGCGTTGAACACGTTCTTCGGACTGCTTTGAGGCGTAAATTCCAAAACTACAACCCTGAACCTGCATATATGCCGTTTCATACAAGGCTCCTTGATAAGGTTTCAAGCGAACCTTATTAGAATGGGTAGCTGCGACTCTTGCAACAAATCCAACCGCAGACGTTCAAACTCTTATTGCAATCCCTTATAATCCTTATGAGCCTCAGCCCTATAATCGCTGGACGATGCGCGGAATGTTAGACATGGATAACGAATTAAAAGTTGCCAATGAGTTCTGGGATTTTCTTGGAGGCCAAGGCACATATCAGGAGCTGCTCGACATATTTGAAAGAATAGGGATTGAATTACGGGATGAAATCGACGGCTATTTTGCAGAACATGCTTAGCGACATTGAGGGCGCCGCCCTCAAACTCCCGCAAGGAGGCTCGCCTCCTTGACCTCATCTTTCATTCAGTGGTATAATCAATACGGTATCTGGAGGGTGCTATGACGAATCCTGAGTATCAACGCAATAGACGCGCATTCGATCATGCCATTGCACAGCAACAGCTTGAGGGATTAGTAGTGCCGCCTGAAACAGTTGCCGATTTAGAGCGTGTAACACGCGGCGAAATGGCTATTAATGACGTTATCAGCAATCTTTATGACCGTTACGCCCATGTCAAAGTACTCAAACTCTGACCATTACACCGAAGAAACGGCCTCATCCCAAAATGCAGTCATAGAAGTAACAATCATCCTATTAAAAGAATCATCCTGAGCCTCTGGTCAAGGGCTTGACGCAAATCCTCATGTGTAGTAACAATCATCCTATTAAAAGAATCATCCTGAGCCTGTCGAAGGATGCGCCGGTTACTCATATGAGTAGAACATACAATTTGTCTGCAACTCGGTATTAGTATCAGGTGTACCGGAGTATTTATCAACCTGTTTGTGTTATACTGCATGGATGGGGAACCTCTTTCACATAGGGAGAGACTAATGTCGCAACAAAACAGGTTGGCTGTCGGAAGCTCTGTGCCATTAAGCGTGGTCTTCCCTGAACAGCAATCAAGCAAAGAGACGTTTCTTGAAATTTTAGCTAATTTAAGCAGGGACGATGCGCTTATTATGTGCGCTTACATTAATACCATTGTTACTGGTTCTGCTTCGCTAAAAAGATTTGACCGACAAAAATATGCTGTCGAATTTCTCTGTACAGAAACAGAAATTCAAAAAATTAGTGATTTCGCTAAACTACAGGGTGGGTTTGAACATATAGCAGTTTTCTTTCGTGGGCAATTATTAGAGCTTGCACGTTGGATAGCTAAACATTGCAAGAATTTACCGGGGGGCGGAGAATCCTTCAACAGCCCCCAATTCAAAAAATATTTTTTACAGGCAGCTTTAATCTCTGGTGAATTATGGGGTGAACGGATTTGCCGTGGTCTTTTGATCGAGCATGATAACAATCAATGGTTAAGTGCAACTATAAAAAGCACAGAAGAATCTGCTCACGCTACACGTTTACGCTACCTGCTTACTCGCGGGTGGTTATTAAATATAAAATATTTACCTAGCAGCTATCCAGCTTTTAGCTCAGAATTTCAAAGTGCAACAGGCCTAACAGTTAAGCAATATCTTGTCTGCGTCACATTCATCTCATCATCTTTAACGTTACCTGAAATCAAGAATTATAGCTTTAACCCGCAAGAAGTGGCGGCTGCGACAACTAATTATCAAGATGTTTTTTTTAAATACTTTGCACTGGAGTCCCAGTCTTCTGAGTCTCTAAAGGATTCTTTATGGCAGGATTTTTCCCAAAAAGGTTATCTTTCATTAAGAAAACGGCCAATCATAAATTGTGAAGGTAACAGGTCAATTGTAATCGATCCAATTTTCCACAATGAAAAAATCACTGTTGGGCCTCTATTTCATTTGCTGAGTAAAACCACCGGTAGAAAAGATAATGATATTTTCAGCGCATTTGGCTCGGCTTTCGAAGATTATGCGACTGATATTTTAAAGCGGATATATCATGTCCCTTCCCCACTTATACAACGGTTGTTTTGCAACGTAAAAAGACAAAACAATAAATTCACTGTTTTTGAAATCGATGCCGTGCTTAATTATGAGACAGCATTAGTAATTTTCGAAATAAAGGCTTCATGGTTGAGAGAGGACAAGATACTCGATGAAATGACTGATAATTTATTGAACGAACTGCGTAAAAAATATGGCGCTATCCCTCAGACAAATGGAAGTCATAAAGAACGACCTAAGGGTGTTGCGCAGCTTGCCAAAATTGTCCAAGCAATCGCAAAAAGAGAATGGCTAGGAGAAAACAATGAATTTGAGAATGCTAAACTTATTTACCCTGTTTTGCTCGTATATAATGAACAAATGGCCTCACTGCTGCTTGGACGTTTTCTGAATGAAGAATTTAATTCTTTGTTAGGTCATACACATTCTGAAGTCAATATTACTCCTTTAATAACTATGACAATAGATGATCTTGAAAATTTGGAGTCGTCTATAGACAAATTTAGTTTGCGGGATTTGCTATCCGATTACATCAGCAAAGTCCCGGACTGCACAATATCTCTGCGCAACTTTATAGCTCAGTCGGAATATAATGATAAGTGGGAAAAAAACCACGAATTAGACGTAAAATTTAATGAATTATGGCAACAATTCCAAAGCGAGCTGACCCAAGACATTGAGGGCGCCGCCCTTAAACTCCCGCAAGGAGGCTCGCCTCCTTGACCTCGTACTTTATTTGTTGGTTTTTTTCACTGGAATACGCATATAATAGTGAAATAACTTAGAGGAGGCTCAATTGGCTGTAAAAAACGTGAAGCTCGAAATTCCGTTCCAGCAGCTTCTTATGATAATTGAACAGCTTGACCCTGACGAAAAGATTATGATAAAGAAGAAGCTCGAACGTGAAAAAGTCACGACATGGCAGGAGATGTTCGGGTACTCTCTAAATGAGATTGCTAAGAAAAATGACGAATTTACAGAAGAAGAGGTCTTGTCTGATGTAAACGCGGCTATAGTTGAAGTAAGGACCGGTGCCAAGAATTAAGGCTGTCATAGACACCAATGTCTTTGTAAGCGGTATCATATCACCCAAAGGTTCGCCATATAAACTTCTGGATGCCGCACTTAAGGGACAATTCAGGGTGGTTACTTCTTTCTCTATAAATCGCGAGATTCTAAACGTGATTCACAGGGAACATATTTACACAAAATATCATCTGAACGAGGATATACTAAACGGCATAACGTCTTTTCTCTATGAGGGAACTGTCATTACCGATGAAGCAATAAATGTCAAGCATATCAAGGCAGACCCTGCCGATGATAAATTTCTATCTTGCGCCATCGAGGGTGAGGCGGATTATATAGTTTCTGGAGATGCTCATTTGCTTGCTCTAAAGCATTATCAACGCATACAGATAGTTAATGCAGCCACATTTATGAAAATCATCGCATCCCAGGAGCTGGAGGTAACATAAATTCAGCTGTCGCCACCAGTACCCCCTCAAACTCGAACAGTTTATCAGTCGCGACTTATTGAAAGATGTCTGAAATGACCCTCTTTTTAGGGATGCTCTGATTTAGCGACATTGAGGGCGCTGCCCTCAAACTCCCGCAAGGAGGCTTGCCTCCTTGACCTGTTATTTTAGGGGATTTGTAACTCTTTCAGAATCGTTTCAGCTAACTTCGCGTTAAAACCATTTAACGACGCTATTTCTTCGGGCTTCGCCGCCCGAATAGCTTCGATACTATCAAAATGTCTCAACAGCTCAAGCCTCCTCTTTTTTGATATGCCCTTAATATTCTCAAGCGGGGAGCGTTTCATTCTCTGGTCTCGCAGGTGTCTATGGTATGTGATTGCAAACCTATGTACCTCGTCCCTGATGCGTTTCAAAAACAGTGAGGACTGCGAGCCGTCCTCGAGGTTTATCCCCCTTAATGCCCCCGGAATAAATACCCTGTCAGGGTTTTTCGCGATGGAGATGACAACCGGCGGGGCATCAACAAATAAACCTTCGGTTTGTAGCTGCCGCAGCGCGCCTAGGGCGCTTTCAAGCTGGCCCTTTCCACCGTCAATAACAATAAAATGAGGCAACTCATCCCCCAGGTTTTTAGCAACGCGCTGGAATATCTCAGCCATCATTGAATAATCGTCAACGCCTGTGACCGTCTTTATTTTGAGGCGACGGTATGAATCCTTCGCGAAGCGGCCATCCCTCCATCTTATAAACGCACCCGCCGATTCGCTTCCCGATATTGTCGAGACATCAAATGCCCCTATGTCGGTAGGCGGGATAGTAAGGTTTAGTCTTTTGGCTAATTCTTCCATTATGGCATTGTCTGGTGTGCCGCGCTTTAGTAACAGGTTTCTCTTCGCGGTTTCGTTTGCCATTGTCAGGATGTCAAACCCCTTATCGTCTGGAATACTTATCTCTACCGGGCTTCCCTTTCTTTTTTTCAGCCATGAACGCAGCGTTGCTGGCTGTGCCGGTTTTTGCGCGACTATTATGCGGTCAGGCGGGATTATGTCTTTATTGTAAAACTGCTCGATGAAGGTGTAGAGTAATTGCTTATAGGTCAGCCCTTTCAGGTCTTTGATGTGGAAATCCTTGACGGCTGTCAATACCCCGTTTCTTATGAAAAATACGTTAAACATCCCCTCCCCACCCGCTGAGTAAAATCCTATTACGTCCGCATCGGCAAGCCCCGGGTCTATTACCTTCTGCGTCTCCCATGTTTGCCGTATCGCCGCGATTTTATCCCGCAACAATGCCGCTTTCTCGAATTCAAGGGCATCGGCGTGGGCTGCCATGGCTTGCGTGAGGGTAGAAAGTAACTCATGGTTATTGCCTCTTAAAAAGCTTATCATGTCGTTTACGGCAGTCATGTATTCCTCTTTGCTTATCAGGCCAACACATGGGGCGACACAGTGCCCTATCTGATATTCGACACAGGGGCGTTTTAGATTTTCAATCTTATACCTGCACGTTCTCACGTGGAAATACTTTCTGATAAAATCGAGGCTTTCCCTCATACCGCGCGATGAGATGTATGGCCCGATGTAGATGTCACCCTCATGGTCAAACCTCCGCACTACCTCTATCCCCGGCCACTGCTGCGTGGTCGTTATCTTCAGGTAAGGATAGTTCTTGTCGTCTTTCAGGATGACGTTATACTTAGGCCTGTATTGCTTAATAAAATTAGACTCCAGCGCCAACGCCTCTATCTCGTTTTGTGTTATGACGAAGGAGAAATCCGCGGCCTCCTCAACAAGGGCGGCTTTACGCAGGTCGCCTGAGATGCTCTTGTGAAAATAACTCCTAAGCCGGTTCCTGAGACTCCGCGCCTTGCCAACATAGATGACCTTTTCCCTGGGGTTTTTAAATAGATAAACACCGGGAAGCGGCGGCACGTTGGAGAGTTTTTCATGCGGTTTATCCATCGATAATCAAAAATCTCTCTTTTGATGAGTAATCGTGTTTGATGGTGACATTAGCATAACCTGCCGCGCGGGCGATTTCCATTACGCTATGAGCTAATGTGTCGCCAAGTTCGAATGCCATTATGCCGTCTGAGGCAAGGCGACTATGGGCGTCGTCGATGATTTTTTTGTAGAAGTTAAGGCCGTCCGGGCCGCCGTCGAGGGCTTCGACGGGTTCATATAGGCGAATTTCGGGGTCGAGAAGGCCGATGTCTGATGTTTTTATATACGGTGGATTGGACACTATTACGTCAAAGATAATGGCGGTAACGGGATCATATAGGCAGCCATGATGGAAGACGATATTATTAATACCATTAGCGGCAGCGTTTTCGGCGGCGTATCTCAGGGCAGTCTCAGATATGTCAACCGCGTGAACGGTGGCGGCTGGAAATTGCTTTGCAAGCGCGAGGGCAATACAGCCGCTTCCCGTGCATAGGTCAAGAATGTTGATAGTTGGATTGCGCTTGCCCCTGATAATCCCCGTGATTATTTCAACAAGCAATTCGGTCTCTGGGCGTGGTATGAGCACCCCCTTGCCGACAGTTAAAGACAGCCCGAAAAATTCGGTTTCGCAGGCGATATACTGAAATGGCTCGCGGGCAAGTCTGCGGGTTATGAGGGTGTCGAGGGTGCGGGCGGCATCATCTTCGATTTCACTGAAATCGTGGCAATAGAGGGCGGATTTGTTAATGTTCAGCGCGAGGCACATGAGGGCTTCGGCCTCTTTTTCTGCATCCTTAATTCCGGCGTTTTTTAGTCTGGAGGTTATTTCCTTAAGATAATCGGCAAGGTGTTTCACAGTGCGGCTCTATACTTTATTTATTGGTAAATGTATGAAGAAACTTGCGCCTTCGCCGGCCTTGCTTTTGACAAATATGCGGCCTCCCGCGTTTTGAACTATCCCCTTGCTCACGGCAAGCCCCAGACCTGTCCCCTTCCCTTCGGGTTTTGTTGTGTAAAATGGCTCGAATATCTTCTCGAGATTATCTATGGGTATGCCGGGGCCGCTGTCTGTGAATTCTATCTCGACAAATTCGCTGGTATCCTCGGTAAACTGCCTTGTTTTGATGATGATCTTCCCCTTGTGGTTCATCGCGTCTGAGGCGTTTATCAGAAGGTTGATAAATACCTGTTCAATTTGCGACTGGTCGCCATGTATGCGCGGCAGCAGTGGGTCAAAGTCTTTCTCCACTATGACGTTATAAAATTTTGACTGATTTTTCAGGATATTCAGGGCATTCTCTATTGCCTTGTTGACATACATAGTGAGGTCGTCCGATGGGATTGTCCTCGAATATCCAAGCAGCACGGCTATGATATTAGAACACTTCTCCGCCTGTTCGACAATGACCTTGAGGTCATCCTGGTCGGCCTTGTTATCAGGGGGGACGCGTTTTAAAAATAACCTCGCAAATACGATTATGCCGGTAAGAGGACTGTTTAGCTCATGTGCAATGCTCGCGGCCATTCTGCCCAAAGAGGCCAGTTTCTCGGTGTACATGTACTGCTTCTGAGTCTTTCTGATTTCAATGGATTTCTGTTCCATTATCTCGGAAAGCGACCTGGTCTTTTCCTCGAGTTCGTTTTTCCCCGCCTTCAGCTCTTTTGTCATTTCGTTGTAGGCATGACCTAATGCGCCTATCTCATCTTCCATGCGAACGTCTATCGGATGGCCGTAGTAACCCCTAGTTATCATTTTAATCCCCTCGGATATGAATACTATCGGCTTTATAACAAGTTTCGATAACAGCACATACAGGGTTACTGAAATCAGGGCAAGAAAAATAATCCCAAGTATAAGGACATCGAGATTTCTTTCTCTGAATTTTTTGTCTAACTGCCTGATAGAAAACTCCGCCTCGATGATGCCGTTTATCGTAGTGCCGGGGGCGTGGACGTGACACGCGGCAGACGAACACGACTGCTCGTTCTTGACGGGTATGAAGGATTTAATTGCTAGGCCACGAACCCCTGTCTCGGTAAAGAAGAAATTCCTGCCGGTATCTTTAAGGGTAACCTTCCCGTCAATTACATGGCACTCTTTGCAGATCATCGAGCTGGATGGTATGGACTTGCCGAGGTCGTTTTTGTCTGAGGAGAATTTGATGTTCCCATTGTGATCTATTACCCTTATGGCTGTATCAGGCCCTGAGGCAGAGGTGTTTTCCAATATCTTCTGGATGACTTCGCTGTGGTTTGACAACATATTGTACCGGATGCTGTTTCTGATTATTTCGATAGAGTAAACGGCGTCTTCAGTGGCCTTGCTAAGCATTTCCTCGTTAGTTCGTAAAATGAATTTATACCAGAAAATCAGGGCGCCCACCAACAAAAGGGCGCTTAGCGGCAATATAATTTTAAAATTTACAGTGTTCTTCATAGTTCTTCATAAAATCGCTCTTATCATCATCGGCCAGGTCGTCATCGAGCCGGCGGGAAAGCCATCAACTGCCCCCTAAAGGCTTAACTTGCAGTTACCCTCGTTTATATTAATAAAAATGCCGGTACTTTAACAAGTAAAAAAAATGCTGGTACAGCACTGACCGGTGTTGTACAAAAGCCAAGAGAAACTAGACAAATGGGATGTGTCCCTTTCATCATTACCAACCAGTGAATTGACACGGACATCATGGAAAGCGTATAATTAAGCATGGGAATAGTGAGACCGTCTAAGACACACACAGCAGGGGAAGCACTACGGTACATGGAAAACGCCATGGGTCTGCTCAAGGCCGCCGCAATTGAAGACAATATTTACCTTAACAAGAAACCTGTTAGAGAAGCGTTCGGCACGGCCTACCTTGCCATCCTCGAAGCTCTTAACGAAGCCCTGATAAAGAAGGGTCTTACCCGTAAAGAATTGCCTAAGTCAGTTGACGGGTACATGGCGGTCATAAAGAAGCACCTGTCTGTAAACAACGGCAAGCTCGTAAGGGAATTTGATAGTCTCTATGAAGCCCTGCATATAGCCGGATACTACAGGGGTTTGATTTATCATGCAAGCGCAGTCAAAGACTACATGAAGTCCGCCGACACCTTTATCAAAAAGATATTGCCTTAGCCAGCACCAGAAAACCTACGCTTGCCATACGCCTGTGGAACTTGCCTTGTAAAACTAGACAAAAGAATCCTTATTGTCTAATGTTATAGAAACGCAGCAGAAATTTATCCATCGAGAGGAAGCCATTCTTTAGCATTCCTGTTGGGCAGACGCTGGCCTCTGGCTTTAAGATGCTCGATAAGTTTTTTCTCTCTGCTTGGTTCCCAACCATCCCAATTTCCATCATAGCACGGTTTACATACCGCAATATATATTCTCGTATATATTTGCCGTCATATCTATTGTGTGAAAACTGGAAGCGATTCCCGCACATAAAGCAAGTTTCCATGTAAATGTCATCTTTATCCATTTTTCGATATTACCAGTTATTGTCTATATATAGCAAATAAGTTAACGTTATATTTAGACAAAATGAACCAAACTGTCTAGTTTATTCCCTGTGGCCGCATGTAAACCCGCGTATTTCCTAAGGGCGTGTACGGCCAAAACCAGACAAAACGATGATAGAACACAAACGGCTCAATAACTCAGAAATATTTTAGACCTCGCTTACGTCTTTGCTTTGGCACGTTTTCTGTCCGTGAGCGCAAGGCAAGGCAAGGCCGTAATCACCAAACCGGCGCACAGATAGATATGCCTGCCAAGAAGGTGGTTAAGTTCAATCCCATCAAGTCGCTAAAAGAGGCCGTTGAAGGGTAACTCTATCACAAGAGGCCGCCGGTAATCGAGCCGGTGTCCTGAACTATCGTTGACCAGGTCAACACTGTCAATACACCTCATCGTGAGAACCTATGTTGAGGAGATACAAGGTGTCGCCGGATAGCATGAAGGTAATGCGGATGTCCTCAGTCAATGAACACGCATATCTATCACTTAGGTTGCCTGATAATTTATGAGTTTTAAGAGAGGGCGTAAAAGGGTTCTCACTCAACGACATTAAGACTTTCGATAACTTAGCGTCCAGTGCCTGTGCGTTTTTTGTGAGCTTTAACGCTTGCCGGACAAATGGTTTTTTGAAGTTTAGCTTAGGCAGTCTCTTCGCTCCAGTTCCTTATGAATTCCATAGCCTCTTCAACCGTGTCAAACGTATAACCTTCTTCTTGTTCAGCCTCAAGCGTTTCCTCAACAAAAGCCCGATGCCGGCGTTCTCTGTCTGCAAGGTAGTCTATATAAGAGGCAGCCTCTTTAATGCGCTCAGGAGACAGTACCGGCAATATCTCTATTATGTGTTCAATGTCAGGGTTCTTTACGGCGGCCTCAGTGGTCGTGTCTGTAATCGTCTCACTCATATTTAAAGTATATCATGTAAAGAATAAAAAGGCAAATCACAAATGACGCCGGAATACCCTAAACGGGTGATAGCATGTCGGTGTCCCTTGATGGGAAATCCAAGCGATAAGGCACATGACTAAAGATGGCCTGTAAACCCGCGTATTTCCTAAGGGGCGGTTCAATAAAGCAGAAGGATTTTAGACCTCGATAACGTCTTTGATATTGACTTGCAGTTCCTCGATGAACCTATATGTAACCATGCCCTCCCCTTCGGCATAGGAATAGAGCTTATGTTCCAGGAAATGACTTTATTTTCAGATTCTGCTTTATCCACTTGAAGAAGATTTCAATCTGCCCTGGTACTTTACAAGTAAAAAAAATAATATTGACAAATATATTTTTTTTGTGTATGTTATATACAGACGCGCGTGTGCAGAGCCGTAGGGCCGTGGTCGTAGGCCGCATGGGTTTACGGTAGGTGTTTTTAAATGTACGGTTAGTATCCGTTGACGGTTTTCACAGGTAATCATAAATGAGGGCGCTGCCCGCTGATGTGCTTTTCAGGCTGGCCTGTCAGGTATGCCCTATATATGCCGGGGACACAATAGCAGACATTGCCTGAAAATCAGAATAAGCCGTGTCGATAGCCGCGCCGGTAGCCGCGTCGATAATGAATAGTTTAATTAGCTTGCATGGTATATGGATAATACGATAAAACTGCGAAATAATTATTAATCTCTAACGCTGCAAGTAATAACTGCGAGAAAAAAGGAGTTCACCAATGAGCAATATCGCAATCTCCGAGTTACAGGAAGGGAATATTGAAGAGTTAACGGTCGTCGCCGAAGAGCTGAATGTCGAGGGCGCTTCCAGCATGAGGAAACAGGAACTGATATTTGCAATCCTGCAGGCTCAGGCAGAGAAAACCGGCAATTTATTTGCCGAAGGCGTCCTGGAGATCCTCTCCGACGGCTTTGGCTTCCTTAGGTCGCCGGACTACAGCTACCTGCCCGGCCCAGACGACATCTATGTCTCTCCTTCACAAATAAGGCGCTTTAATCTGCGTACCGGTGAGCTTGTCTCCGGTCAGGTGCGCCCTCCAAAGGAAAACGAGAGATACTTCGCCCTCCTGAAGGTAGAGGCTATCAACCATCAGGCGCCTGAACAAAACATCACCCGTCCCCTGTTTGACAATCTGACGCCATACTATCCCACTGAGAGGCTCCATTTAGAATATGACAATACCGACTACTCCACACGCGTCATGGAGTTAATCGCCCCAATCGGAAAGGGCCAAAGAGGACTAATTGTGGCCGCCCCCAGGACAGGAAAGACCATGCTCCTTCAGTCTATCGCCAAGTCCATACGGGCAAATCACAAGGAAGTGCATTTAATCATCCTGCTCATAGACGAACGTCCTGAGGAGGTTACCGACTGGAAACGCCAGGTTCAGCAGGCCGAAATAATAGGCTCGACATTCGACGAACCACCCCACAGGCACTGCCAGGTGGCCGAGATGGTCATCAACAGGGCAAAAAGACAGGTGGAGTGCAAAAAAGACGTGGTCATCCTGCTTGACAGTATCACCCGTCTCGCAAGGGCATATAACGCGGTAATCCCGGCAAGTGGCAAGGTGCTCTCCGGCGGACTTGACGCCAACGCGCTTCAGAAACCTAAGCGCTTCTTCGGCACGGCAAGAAACATAGAAAATGGCGGCAGTCTGACCATCATAGCCACCGCCCTGGTTGACACGGGAAGCCGTATGGACGACGTAATCTTCGAGGAGTTCAAGGGCACAGGCAACATGGAACTCCACCTTGACAGAAAACTCGTTGACAAGAGGATATTCCCAAGCATAGACATCAACACCTCCGGCACGAGAAAAGAAGAGCTGCTGGTAAGCAAGGAAGTCCTCAACAAGATGTGGGTGCTGAGAAAGGTTCTCAATCCACTAAGTAGTGTGGAGAGCATGGAGTTCCTGCTCGCCAAACTAAAAAACACAAAGGTCAACAAAGAATTTCTCGATATGATGAATAAATAACCCCTCTGGATTCCTGCTTTCGCAGGAATGACAGACAGGGCGGGGAAGAGGGTATGTTTAATGCGGCTATGTTTTAAATTACAATGAACGGTAAAATCAGAAACATCCTGACCACCCCATTGGGGTCAGGCCTTACGGCGGTATTAATCTCCATAGCCATTTGTCTCAGCCTTTCGACGTTTGTCAGGCTTAATGAGTATAATATATGGAAACAAAATCCCGGCAGTTATTTCGTTGACGGCACGCCTATGATGACCACCGTGGATGCCTTCTACTGGGTGCGCCTCGCAAGGGAATACAGAGACGGGACTTATTTCGAGAAGGCGGGCGGGGCGTCAAAAGACTCACTCAGATTTTTCCCTTCGGATTCCTATAAGCCTGAGCGCGTGCCGGTTATAAGCATTCTGCTGGCCAAACTGTCAGGTGCATTCGGCGGCAATATATATATCGCCGGTGTTTATCTTATTGCCATATTGTCAGGTTTCTTTGTCGTGCCGCTTATACTTTATTTCAACAGGGCGGGGTTTCTTCCGGCGGGTATCTTAGGCAGTCTCATCGGCTCGTTCAGTTTTATTTATCTGGTCAGAACCTCGGCGGCAAGGGTCGATACCGATTCTCTGAACCTGTTCTTTCCATTTCTGGCCTCATATTTCATCTTTCTTATGCGGGGACCAAACGGCCAGCCGCGGCCGCCCCGGTTAATCTTTCTGTATTCTGCCCTTGGCGGCATAACTATGATGCTCATGGAGTACTGGTACGGCGTAAGCGAGTTCACATACATGTATCTGGCGTTTTTAGTTGTATATCTTTTTATGAATAAACACTGTATTAAGGTAGTGTTCTTTTCGGCGCTGATATTCCTGTATTGCTCGTTTCCATTATCGATTAATGTTGGGGGATTGACGGCTGTGGCCGCGGTTCTTTTTTGGTGTTACACGTATTTTTTTGGAGGTAAGAGGGTCAAACCGGTATATGCGGCAATAGCGGCGTTAGTATTAGTTTCAGCCGGCGTGGTGATTGTTAATATGTCGTCCTACGCGTCAAACATGTTCTCCGGGCTGATGCAGTCTTTCTCTTTCATAATAAAGAATTATATCACCTCCGACATGGGGGGTAAATCCAGCGCCCTGACGCAGGTGACAGAGCTGCAGCATTCCACGGTCTCTGAGGTATTTGCCTATGTCATAAGGGAACCGGTGATAAGCGCCGTGGGATTCATAGGGTTTATTCTTTTTGTCATTTACAATTTTAAAAAGGCCTTTCCAATTCTACCCGCATTTTTCATCGGCCTGATGTCCTTTCATGGGGCGAACAGGTTTGCCATGTATCTTGCGCCGTTTATAGGGGCGGGTTTTGGCTGTCTTGTTACCGTTTCTGCCCTTTCCCTTACCGGCAAACTCAAAGATACCACACGGAATATTATTGTTTATATCTCGACGGTTGTCTTTTTTATCGCGATTATCAGCCAGACGGCATTTTTCTTTGTCCCCCAGCCGGCACTTAGTGTCGAGTACTACAAGGTCTTTAAGGATATTAAGGCCAAACTTCACGGGAAGCCTGTCATTCTGACCTGGTGGGACTTCGGATATGCCCTTGAAGATATAACCGGCTTTGCAACTTTTCACGACGGCGGTACCCAGCATACCGATAAAACCCTCTATATCGCCCATGCCCTCACATCAACGTCCCAGCCTGAACTCTACAACATCGCGAGCTTTATCACCGGTGCCGGCTCAACCGTAACCGCCGATGACATTATTAAGGACAGGGCTGTGGAGAAACCCCTTGACAACGTCAAAAACGACAGTATCTACATTCTTTATACGAGCGATATGATAGGAAAATTCCCGGCAATGTACAACGTCCGCGGTATAGATATGCTCCGGCCCGTAACCGACCCGCCTATGATACAGCCGATTAACTGCCAGTCCTTTAAAGACGATATGCTTGACTGCTATGAAGTAAAGGTCAATCTGAAGACCGGTATGATAAACAACTCGACACCTCTGAAAAAGGCCGTTTTCGTTGACTCCGGCTATGCGGTGAAGACCGTTGACTTCGAACATAAAAAAGGTCTTTATATTGAACTGTTCGCCTTCGGTAAATCCATCAACTCGATTATTGTCGTAAACGATGTATTTTTTGAGTCAAACTTAAACCAGATGTACTTACTTGGCAGTTACGATAAATCCCTGTTTGAGGAGACTTATAGCGCCCTGCCTCAGGCCAGACTATTCAGGATAAAAACCCCCGTAATGTAGCCGCTCTAATCATCCTCTCTTTCGTAAATATCTTCAAATCTTACAATGTCGTCTTCGTGGAGATACTCGCCGTTTTGAACCTCGATGACCTCCAGCGGGATTTTCCCCTTGTTTTCAAGCCTGTGCTGGGTAGTCTTAGGCACATAAATGGATTCGTTTGCATGGACATAGAGTTCTTTTCCGCCAACGGTAACTTTGGCCGTGCCGCTGACGACAACCCAGTGCTCAGACCTGTGCATGTGCATTTGCAGACTGAGGGACTGAAGCGGGTTCACTATCAGACGTTTTATCTGGTAACGGTCGCCTTTGCCCATGAGCGTATAGCTTCCCCATGGCCTGAATGTGGTAACGTGTTCGTTTATCTCGTGCCGGGCGCGTTCTTTGAGCAGTGATACGATGTCTTTAACCTTCTGTGCGTGTCCTCGTTTGGATACGAGGACGACATCGTCCGTCTCTACGACGAGGCAGTCTTCGATGCCGATAGTAACGGTCAATCTCTTATTTGAAAGCACCATGGTGTCCTTTGTGTCGATGGCAATGACATCTCCCGTGGTGGCATTGCCGCCCTCGTCTTTTTCCAATATCTCAAAGATTGAGTCCCATGAGCCTATGTCGTTCCAATAGATGTCCAAAGGCATGGTGGCAATTTTTTTGGATTTCTCCATGACGGCGTAGTCTATGGAAATATTTGGCAGCGAGGTGAAGTTCGAAAGCATCTCTTCGTAACTCTTGTCAAGCATCCTGCCGATTTCGGGGGCGTGGCGGCGGAATTCCTCCGCTATAACGCCGAGTTTAAAGATGAACATCCCTGAGTTCCAGTAGTGTTTGCCGTCCCTGATATACTCAAGCGCGGTGGCGTCGTCGGGTTTTTCGGTAAACTCCTCTACGCCATAAATCTCCTCAGTGAGGCTGCCAAGCCCTAGTGGCTGTTGTTCCCTTTTTATATACCCATAGCCTGTCTCAGGGCGCGTCGGCTTTATTCCAAATGTTACGACATAGCCGCCAAGCGCGGCCTTCTCTGCGGCCTTTAAATATTCGATGAAACGTCCCGACGGGGCAATCACATGGTCTGACGGGCAGACAAACACTGTTTCGCCGTCAGCCGCGCCGAGTTTGTCCATGCAGTATTTGACGCCGAGGGCTATCGCAGGGGCGGTATTTCTGCCGACAGGCTCAAAGATTATATGGCCTGTGGCGCCGACCTTGCGCCCGTCTGGCAAAGCGCTAGTCGTTAACAGGGATTCCATGTCAGATTTTACGTGGAATTTGTACTCCTTATTGGTCAGCACAACTATGTCTTCTGGCGGCACGGCAAGGAGCACCCTCGCCATAGTCTCCTGTAGGAGCGACTGCTGGCCCTTTAATTTTATAAATTGCTTAGGATAGCTCTTCCTGCTCAGCGGCCAGAGCCTTGTGCCTGACCCTCCTGCAAGTAACAACACCTTCATAGTGTTTATCCTCCTGTTCAACCGTACTGTGAATGAAAGAGTAACACAATGGGATAAAAATACTCAATGGCAGTGGCGGGGCGCAGTGTTACTAAAATACGTTTGTGTCCTTATTTTTTGACTAATAAAAATATTTACATTGTATTTAATCGCGGCAATTGGTATAATTATATCCAATACTCGATAATTGAGGAGGCTGGTATGACCTGTAAACTATGCAACGGTAGACTTGATTTACTGATAAGGTGAAGAGCGGTCGAGTTGCGCTGCACGGGTTGCGGCCAGAGGTTCTCTCTTTCAGAATATGTGGATGAAATAGACAAAGATACATGGGCTACGATTTCAGGCCGGAATTGTGACTCTGTGTGAAGAGTTTAAAGCGTAAAAATAATCAAATAAAAAGGAGTTAGTGAATGGCAGCAAGGTCAAGACCAAAGAAAAGTCCGTCGGTAATAAAGCGGGCAAGGCAGTCCGTAAAGAGAAATCTCGTAAATAAAATGGTGAAGACCAGGCTAAAGACTTTAGCAAAGAAAGTCGATGAGGCCGTAACGACGAACAATAGTGAAGCGGCGCAGAAAACTCTCGCCGAGGCAATCAGGGAATACTCGAAGGCGGCGTCCAAGGGCGTCATCCACAAGAATAACTCGGCAAGGAGCATATCGCGCCTCACTCTGAAGGTCAATAAGCTCTTAAAGGCCGCGGCCGCTTAAGACAAGCAAATATACGCTGAGGGCAGAAGGTGGCTCACCGGGCGGAGCGCCGTGCCCTTTCCTACCCTCGGCGCTGAACCCCCCATGAATAAACGCACAGTGTTATCGATAGCCGTGGTCGTCGTGTTTTTAATATTTAATATTGAAAGCTCGGGCGGCGGCAGCACAGGCGGCGGGAGTGTCGGCGGCGTTACCACCCCGGATAAATCCATGACTATAACCAAAAAAGACAACGGCGGCAAAATCTCCACAAACCCCGGCAGCGTCATATACATAGAGCTTCAGGAGACGGGTTCTACGGGTTATGCGTGGTATTTTGACAACCTCGACATGGAATACTTCGAAGCGATAAAGGATAAATCCGTAAAAATTCTTAGTAACGCTGTCAAGCCGGGGAAAATGATTACCGGTGCCCCTGCGATTGCCACATGGGCGCTCAAGGTCAAAAAGAAAGGCCAGGCTGCGCTCAAACTACGTTGCTACCGCATATGGGAAGGCCCGCAAAGCGCGGTTGACACATTCAGCGTTCAGGTAGAAATTGAGTAGCTGCCACGCCCGGTCTGGAATATTTAAGCGTGTTTGGACTATAATAGCCTAAACTGCCTGTTAATTTATATCATAATAGACACTAAGGAGGACAACAATGGCCGATTTGGATAATGTTAAAGACGCAAAGATGTTTTATACCGATGTACCGGCAAAGAATACCCCGTTTTTTCTGAAAGGCTCGAACTCACTTGACTGGGGGATGAAAAACAGGCTGTCCAATATATTTAACCCTTCAACTGGCAGAACGGTTATGCTGGCAATAGATCATGGATATTTTCAAGGCCCTACAACAGGACTCGAGCGTGTGGACATAAATATCGTCCCTCTCGTCCCGTTTACAGATACGCTTATGCTTACGCGCGGTATATTAAGGAGCAACATCCCGCCTTCATATACGGGCGGCATAGTGTTAAGGGCCAGCGGCGGCCCAAGCATCCTTAAAGAACTCTCCAACGAAGAGCTTGCCATGAATATCGAGGACGCAATACGCCTCAACGCCGCCGCCCTTGCCGTTCAGGTCTTTATCGGCGGCGAATATGAAACCAAGTCCATTCACAACATGACCCGTTTAATAGACAAGGCCAACCGCTACGGCATTCCCGTACTGGCCGTAACGGCGGTAGGCAAGGATATGGCGCGCGACGCGCGGTATTTCAGGCTTGCGTGTAGAATTTGTGCCGAACTTGGCGCCACATACGTTAAGACCTATTACACCGCAGAGGGGTTTGATACTGTCACATCCTCCTGCCCCGTGCCTGTTGTGATGGCCGGCGGCAAGAAACTCCCCGAACTTGACGCCCTGACTATGTCATATAATGCCGTTCAGGAGGGCGCCCTCGGTGTTGACATGGGGCGCAATATCTTCCAGTCCGGCGCCCCCACGGCAATGATTCAGGCCGTAAGAAAAGTCGTCCACAACAACATGAAACCCCAGCACGCCTATGAACTTTACCAAACGCTGAAAAACAAGCTCGACAAGAAAAAGACAAAAAGGACAAAATGATTAATCTATGGTCAGACGCTAAAGCGGAGGAGTTTACCTCCCTGTGTGATTTTAAGGCACTTGCCCTCAGGACATATTCGGCCAGATTGCTGGGCGGCGACAATCGGCTCGTCCTCCACGGCGGAGGCAATACCTCGGTAAAGGCGGAATATAAAAACATCATTGGCGAATCTATCGAGGCGTTATTCGTAAAGGCGTCGGGCGTGGACATGGCTTCAATTGGCCCGGAAGGACACATCGGCCTCGACCTGAATTATCTCAGGAGGCTTGCCTCCATAGAGGATATGTCTGACGAGGCAATGATAAACGAGTTTCGTACGCACATGTTCTCTTATAACTCCCTTACACCCTCGGTTGAGACACTGCTTCACGCGTTTCTGCCCTTTAAGTACATTGACCACACGCACGCGGACGCGATATTAACTCTGGCAAATCAGGCTGACGCAGGCAGGCTGATTAATGAAGCGCTTGGCGCCGACATCCTTATCGTTGACTACCACACGCCGGGATTTAAACTTGCGAAGGCTGTCCTTACAGCATTTAACGAGATGCCGTCCTGCCGTGCAGCTGTCCTCCTTCATCACGGGATTGTTACATGGGGAGAGACTGCCCGCGACTCATACGGACTTATGATAGAACTTGTTACAGCCGCCGGGGAATATATCAAAAAACACGCGGTGAAGCACCCGGAGCGCCTGCGCACAACCTCTCCCTATGAGGCAGAGCAGAGATATAGAAAGATAGCCCCCATTCTCAGGGGACTGCTCGCCGAAGACACAGACAACGAGGACAGGCCGTTTAACCGCGTCATCCTGAAACCGCTTATCGACGCTGACATACTTGATTATATCGATTCTGATATTGGCAGAGAAACTGCCCTCACACCACCGGTAACGTCCGACTATCTTATAAGGACAAAGAGCTATCCCCTATGGATAGACGGCCTGAACTATGATGACACTGAGGTGCTGAGATTTCAATTGTCTGACGCTATCGGGGATTATAAAAGCCGCTACGAAGATTATTTCACATCATACGCCGGGAACGATTTACACATGAAAAAAACGAGCGGGGCGGTTTCGCGCTTTGACGCCATCCCGCGGGTGCTCTATATCGAAGGGGTTGGAGTTGTATGCGCTGGTAAGGACATCAGGGCGGCAACCATAGCGGCAGACATCACCCGCCAGTCGATAGAGATAAAGACGGCGATTGCCTCGATGGGACAGAAGTACGAGGGGATATCTGAAGCGGATATTTTTGCAATGGAATACAGGACATACCAGCACGCCAAACTTGGGCCTTCCGGTGGGCTGCCGCTAATGGGCGACACGGCAATTATCACCGGAGCTGCCGGTGCAATCGGGAGCGCTATTGCGAGGGAGCTGCTTCAAAACGGCTGCCACGTGGCCGTTACTGACCTGCCAGGAGAGAAGCTCAACAGTCTATATGAGGAGTTAAGCCGCCAATTTGGCCCCCGTATAATGGCCGTCCCGATGGACGTTACTGACCACGAGTCAGTATTGCATGCGTGCGCCGAAGTAGTGGAGCAATGGGGCGGGCTTGACATAGTAATAGTCAATGCGGGGATTGCGATGGTGTCGTCGCTTGCCGATATGTCCATAGAGGCGTTTCGGAAGCTGGAAAAGGTAAACATAGAAGGGACGCTGCTCATAATTGCCGAGGCGGCAAGGCACTTTAAATTCCAGAGGACGGGCGGGGATATTGTATTAATTTCCACGAAGAATGTGTTTTCGCCAAGCGCTAACTTCGGGGCATACAGCGTTACAAAGGCGGCGGCGCATCAGGTGGCGCGCATAGCCTCGCTGGAGCTGGCCGGCATTGGGGTGCGGGTTAATATGGTCGCCCCGGACGGCGTGTTTTCAGACGGCGCAAGGAAATCAGGCCTATGGGAAGAGATAGGCCCCGACAGAATGCGCGCCAGAGGCCTCGATGAGAAAGGTCTCGAGGACTACTACAAGGGCCGTAACCTCCTGAAATCCCGTGTAACCGCCTCGCACGTGGCAAAGGCCGTGCTGTTTTTTGCCGTAAGACACACCCCCACAACCGGAGCGACAATCCCGGTTGACGGCGGCCTGCCAGACGCAGTGCCACGCTGATATCATAATATATAGCTATTAGCTTGAGTACAGAAGCCGCCAACGGGCGGCACAGGGGTGAAGGGGGATTATCCCCCTTCGTCTTTAATCCTTTAGTGCGTTGCCCATGCCAGTTCAATTCTATATGTTTGACATTTAAGGTGCAATAGGTTTATTATTCTCTTAGTTTATACGATACCATTTCAGGGGAAGTTTGAGAGTGTGAGGAGGGTTAGGAAGATTATTATCAGGTATTTGAGATTTCTGCCGGCAGCGGCAGTTCTGTTATTAATACTTTTATTTAGTGCCGCGTCAGCAGACGATAAGACGGGGGGGGTGCTTACCCTTGATAACTGTATAGACCTCGCCCTGAAACAGCAGCCCAATCTGATGTATTATCTTTATCAAATTCATGCCAATGAGGCTCAGGTCGGCCAGGCGCAGTCAGGTTTTTACCCGTCACTCGATATTCAGGGCGGCTATTCGCGCGATCAACTAATCAACAAATACAATAATAACCCCTTTTCTACGGTAATCAACAAGGACGACTACTACGGCAATGTGCAGCTATCTCAGACTATTTTCGATTTCGGCAAAACTCTGACAGGCGTAAAGATAAAAAACTATAACCTCCTGTCTTCCAAAAAAGACTATGAGGCGCAGGCAAACATCACTGCCTTTAATGTCAAAGGCTCCTACTACGGAGTTATAAAGGCCATGAGGGCGCGCGATGTCGATAACGAGACGGTCACCAAGTATGTGAAGCAGTTTGACCAGGCAAATGATTTCTATAAGGCCGGCACAAAGGCACGATACGATGTAACACAGGCCGAGGTCAACCTGAGCAGCGCGAAGATTTCCCTTATGAACTCCGAAAACACCCTCGCCGTCGCATGGGACAATCTTACCACTACGATGGGAATTATTTATGACGCCTCATTTAAAATCGACACCGGATTTAAAATCGACGAAGATATGACCCCTAAACCGTTCGGTATAAAATTCGAGGACGCCCTCGAAAGCGCATATAATAACAGGCCGGATTTGATGTCCGCCATAGCGGCAAAAGACGCCGCCGAGAAAAATATCGAGTACGCGAAGAAGGACTACCTTCCCGTCATTAGCGGAATGGCCTCATATAATTATGATGACAACCGCTTCCCGCTCAACAACGGCTGGATGGCCGGCGTGGTGGTGAAGTTGAATATCTTTTCGGGGTTTAATACCAAATACAAGACGGCCGAGGCGCGGGCATCCATGGACTCCGCCGAGACAAAGATTCAGTCCCTGAAACTTTCTATTTACAGCGGCGTTAAGCAGTCCTATCTGAACCTGAAACTCGCCGCGGATATTATTCCCGCCGCCGAGCTGCAGGTGAAACTCGCACAGGAGAACCTCGATATCATTACATTAAAGTATGAGGCAGGGCTTGCCAGCCCGGTTGACTATACGGACGCCGTAGTGCAGTATAAATCGGCGAAACTAACATATATAAACGCCCTCTATAATTTTAAGATAGCCGAGGCGGCAATATTGTGGGCAATTGGGAGCAGATGACAATGAAAATTCAATCACGCGCATTCGTATTCTTATTTTTATTATTAGCCGTATCAGGCTGCGGCACAAAGCACCAGGAGGCCAGGGCGCCCATTGTGCCGGTACTGACGGCAACCGTAGAGAAAAAGACTATCCCCATAGAAATAAAGGCAATAGGCAATGTCGAGCCATACCTGACAGTTACCGTACTGTCGCAGATTGACGGCGCGCTGCAGCAGGCGCATTTCAAAGAGGGCGAGGACGTTAAAAAAGGACAGCTGCTCTTTACCATAGACCCGCGGCCATTTGTAGAGTCTGTGAGACAGGCCGATGCTGCCCTGCTTCAGGATAAAAGACAGCTGGATTTTTATGAGGCACAGGCAAAAAGATACACATTCCTCGTAGAAAAGGGCGCGGTCGATAAAAATACCGCCGAACAAAATCAAACCCTTGCCGCTACTCAGGCCGAAAAGGTGAAAAACGACAAGTCTCAGCTTGAAAATGCAAAGATAAAACTCCAGTACTGCTACATACGCGCGGAAATCGACGGCAGAGCCGGCACATACCTGACTAACGCCGGTACAAGCATCAAGACAAACGACACAAAACTCGTAGTCCTCAATCAAATTACTCCTATATACGTTACATTCTCAGTGCCGGAGAAAGACCTGCCAAATATTAAAAAGTACAGTGAGCATGAGAAGCTGAAGGTGTCCGCATTCCCACCCGGCTTCACCAAAGACGCCCGTGAGGGGGTGCTTACGTTTATCGATAACACGGTCAACACCCAAACGGGGATGATTAAATTGAAGGCGGTTTTCTCCAATAAGGACAAGTACCTGTGGCCAGGGCAGTTTCTCAACGTCGTGATGACGCTCTCACAGGAGCCGGACGCGCTCCTTGTGCCGGTCAGCGCCGTCCAGGTAAGCCAGCAGGGGCAGTACGTGTTTGTCGTCAAAGCAGACCAGACGGTGGAGACCCGCCTGGTGAAAGTCGCCCGGGAAGCCGGTGAAGAGCTGGTAATAGAATCGGGTGTGAACGCCGGTGAGACCGTGGTAACAGACGGGCAGCTTAAACTCAAGCCCGGCTTCAAGGTATCGGTTAAAAAGCCCGGTGACGGGCAAGACAACGCCACTGTCCGGCCCCAAGAAAGGAAATGATCGAAAAGAGAAGAGCCGACAGGGCTCATAACCTCTCCGATATCTGGATAAGGCGTCCCGTCTTAACGACGATTGTTATGGCCGCGATATTTGTCTTTGGCCTGGTCAGTTATGATAAGCTGCCTATTAGTAATCTGCCTAATGTTGCCTTCCCTACTATTACCATTTCGGCCTCATATCCGGGGGCAACCGCCGATACGATGGCGGCAACTGTGGCAACGCCGCTGGAGAAATCTTTTTCCCAGATTCAGGGCATAAGCTCAATGACTTCCACATCCAACTCCGGCTCAACCACAATAACCATACAGTTCAACCTCGACAGAAACATAGACGCGGCAGCCCAGGATGTTAACACACAAATAAACGCAGTTCAGGGTCTGCTGCCTCAGATGCCCACGCCTCCTACGTACAGTAAATATAACCCGTCGGACAATCCCATTATGTACTACGCGGTTTACTCATCGACAATGACTGAGGCTGAACTCTACGACTACGCCAATACAATCATAGGGCAGCAGATTTCAATGCTCAGCGATGTTGCCAAGGTCGAGGTCTATGGCACTAAGTACGCCGTAAGGATAATGGTAAACCCTGACTCTCTGGCCTCCAAAGGGATAGGAATAGACCAGGTAGCTGCCGCTATAGGCCTAAGCAACACCATAAAACCAACTGGCAGTCTCGACTCCGATAAGCACAAACAATACACGATACACAGCGAAGGGCAGCTATACAAGGCAAAGGACTATGGCCCGCTCGTCGTAGCCTATCAAAACGGATATCCCGTGAGGATAAATGACATAGGCAAGGTTTATGACAGCGTGGTTAACGATAAGATTGCTATCAACGCGCACATAGGCGGGCAGACCATAGAATCCGTAGTGATAGCCGTGCGCAGGGTGCCGGGTTCAAATACGGTGCAGATCTCCGATAACGTGAGAAGGCTTATCGCGGCGTTAAGTCCGCAGCTTCCGCAGGCTCTGAATCTGTATCTCCTGCACTCGGACGCCGACTACATACATCAATGTATCGACGATGTCAGGAACACGCTGATTGTGACAATTATTCTGGTAATCTTCATAATATTCATATTCCTGCGTTCATGGGCGTCAACGGTGATACCGGCCATAGCGATACCGCTTTCGCTGATAGGGACATTTGCGGTGATGTATGTACTTGGGTACAGCCTTGACAACCTCTCGATGATGGCCCTGGTGCTGGCGGTGGGATTTGTCGTCGATGACGCCGTGGTAATGCTCGAGAACATATTCAGACATATGGAGATGGGGGTTGCCGCCCGCGAGGCCTCCTTCAAAGGCTCCGCCGAGATAAACTTTACAATTCTATCTATGACATTGTCACTTGTAGTAGTATTCATCCCGCTTTTGTTTATGTCCGGGCTTATAGGAAAACTCTTCAGGGAGTTTTCTGTGACTATTGCGGTGGCGATACTAATTTCTGGTTTCATATCCCTTACGCTTTCGCCAATGATGTGCAGCCGCATCCTTTCCCACGACCACTCAGAAAGAAGGGGGCGGTTTTTCAGGGCAACCGAGGGGATGTTTAACGCAATGCTCGGCTTTTATAAAAAGACGTTAAAGTCTGTCCTCAGCCATAAGTACATGACGCTGATATTGATGGCGGTGGTATTGGCAATAACCGGTTATTTATACGCGACTATACAGAAGGGTTTTCTGCCAAATCAGGACTCTAATATGCTGATGGGAATAACATTGGGACCAGAGAGTTATTCATTTGAGGAGATGTCACAAAATCAAAGAAAGGTAACCTCGATAGTAGAGAAAGAACCGGGTGTAGTTGCGCTGATGTCTGCCGTTGGGAGCTTCGGCGTCCCGAACAAGGGGATAATGTTTGTTATGCTGGAGGACAAGGCTAAAAGAAGGCTCTCCGCGGACGCTATGGTAATGGACCTGTGGCCTAAGGTCAACTCCGTACCCGGCATCTATACATTTCTGCAAAACCCGCCGCCCATTCAAATCGGCTCATCGAGGTCTAATGCCCAGTACCAATATACACTGAGGTCAACCAATACGCAGGACCTCTATAAATACGGCCCCTTGATGACGGCAAAAATGGCCGGAATACGGGGGCTTGTGGGCGTCAACAATGATTTGCAGACAAACGCCCCGTGGGTGAATGTCGAGATAGACAGGGACAAGGCCGCCACCCTCGGCCTGACAATAAGCCAGATACAAAGCGCCCTTGGAACGGCATACGGCGGTATGTATGCCTCGACGATATTCTCGACGATAGACCAGTACTATGTAATCCTGCAGGTTGAGCCGCAGTTCAGGTCGAGGCCTGATCTTCTGTCCAAATTATACATCCACTCAGACAGAGACAACAAGCTCGTACCTCTGAGCACGGTGGCCAAAATCACCGAGACCTCCGGCGCGCTGACGGTAAACCACACGGGGATGATGCCATCGACGACCATATCGTTTAATTTAAAAGAAGGCGTTTCAATCGGAGAGGCCGTTTCGGCGATAAGCGACATCGCCCATGATGAGCTGCCGGTAACGCTATCGGGCACGTTTCAGGGATCGGCGCAGGCCTTTCAGGACTCTATGTCAAGCATGGGGCCGTTGATGATAATAACAATATTAGTAATCTACATGGTGCTTGCAATATTGTATGAGAGTTTTATACATCCGATAACGATACTGACGTCGCTGCCGCTTGCGGGGTTTGGCGCGCTGATAACGCTGGCGTTATTTAAAATGGAGTTGAACATGTATTCGTTTGTCGGGGTAGTGATGCTGATAGGGATAGTGAAGAAAAACGGGATAATGATGGTTGACTTTGCCCTCGAGCTGGAGCGTGAGAAGGGGATGGGGCCGGAGGATTCGATATATAACGCCTGCATAGTGAGGTTTCGTCCGATAATGATGACGACAATGGCGGCGCTGTTTGGGACGATACCGATAGCGCTGGGTTACGGCGCGGGAGGGGACGCGAGGCAGCCGTTGGGGATAGCGGTAGTTGGCGGCCTGGTATTTTCGCAGCTGATGACGCTCTACATAACGCCGGTGTTTTATATCTACATGGACAGATTAAACAAATGGGTAACAAAGAAGCCGGAAGCAGCCGGTCAGGTCATCACAGCAAATTAGTAATTCCTCTCGTAAAACATTGCCCTTTGTTTAGGATACCCTTCTTTGAGAAGGGATAGCTTTTTGGTTTTATGGGAGGCATGAGATGGGCTGTGGTACACATTCATACGGGAACATAACGAAGCAGAAAGTGGACGAGATACTTCAGGCATTAAGATCAGACGGGGCGGTGATAACAGGAAATAACCCATGGGACGTCGATACTAAACACTCTGGAGTTAAATTAAAAGGGGAGTGGACTGAGGCAACTTTAACTTTAAACATAACCGTTACCGATTCTGCGTTTTATGCCCCCTGCCAAAAGATTTGGGACAAAATTGACAACATGATGCACCACATTCAGGGGCTGCCTGATAGCGCACTTCCCAAATAAAGTCATATTTCAGGTGTTCTAATGTTATCGAGCACCCCGCCTCGTCCATTCATGCTTATCCTGATGCCTGCGCTCTAACGTCTGCCGCTGAAAAAGAAATTAATATTGACGTATCTTTATTTTCGAGCTATAATTAAAGAGGAAGGCGGGGGAGTTTTCTGTTCTCAGGGTAATAAACACTCATTGGATATATGTAAGCGTCTAAATAACCCCACCCATATATTTCACGTCAAGGGCATCCCTATCGACAGATTGCGGGAGCAGGGATTTGTAATCGTCTTCAGTCTTGGAATATGGCAGTCGTTCAAAGATATAGCGTAAGTATTTATAAGGCTCCAGCCCGTTTGACTTGGCTGTTTCTAT
>JADFYO010000070.1 GCA_015233015.1 Nitrospirota bacterium
ATCGCTTCTATTGCTACCTTTGCCTTAAATGCCGACGCATATTTCGTCTTCATAGTATCCTTGGACCTCCATCTTTCTTCTCTTTCTGTAACTTAACATGTTGTCCAGTTTTTGGGGTCCATTATAGTTCATGCCTTAACGAGTCACAGCATCTCACATATCAAAATATATCTGGTATCATAACCGCCACAGTCGTTATGCGTATCGGTTCCTCTGATTCTTTTATAGATATCTCCTTCGGGAGATGTATATGCAACGGACAGGTTTTCAAAGTATTTTTCTCCGTTTTTCCCTTCCCTTGCCCATATCAGTATGTCTTTTATTTTCCAGTCATAAATCATGCCGGGGATAGCCTTCGAAAGCGGTTCGCTATTCATAGTAATCATCCCAATGTAGTCCTCATCGAATAGCAGATAAAATCGCATCTTCACATACGAGCCAATTTCGATTCCCTCGGGAAGTCGCCGATTAAGTGAGAAGGAGTATATCCCGCAGTCGAATAACAGCGTTGGGTTGTCACCATAGTTGTTTATCAGTAATATCTGGCCTACCCCCTCATAAAGCTCAGTGTTAAGTTTCTTTAGCGACTTCGTCATGCTTTGAGACGGTTCAATTTCAGTCCATGCAAAAGTTAACGCACTGCTAAACATATTCCCAACATCTTGGTCGCCATATTCCCTAAGCGTATCTGTACGGCAAATTATCCCAAATATCTTGATAGCATGCTTATCAAATATCATCTTCGTACTCCGCCGACACGATTAGTGGTTGCTCAGCCCTTAACATGTTACAGCATCTCACATATAAGAATATAATTGGTATCATAACCGCCACAGTCGTTATGTGTATCCGTTCCTCTGATTCTTTTAAATATTTCTCCTTCAGGAGATGTATATACAACGGGCAGGTTTTCAAAGTATTTCTCTCCGTTTTTCCCTTCCCTTGCCGATATCAGTATATCTTTTATTTTCCAGTCATAAATCATGTCGGGAATAACCTTTGAAAGGCTCTCACCATTCATGGAAATCATCGAAAGATAGTCCTCATCGAAGAACAGATAAAACCGCATCTTCACATACATGCCGCTTTCGATTCCCTTGGGAAGTCTTCTATCAATTTTGAATGCATATATCCCACAGTCAAACAACAAGGTTGGGTAGTTACCATAATTGTTTACCACTAATATCTGGCCTACCCCCTCATAAAGCTCTATGTTAAGTTTCTTTAGCGACTTTGTCATGCTTTGAGTCGGTTCAATGTCAGTCCATACAAAAGTTAACGCGGTGTTTCCAAGCATATCCCCAACATCGTAGTCGCCAAATTGCCTAAGTGTATCTGTAAGGCAGCTAATTCCAAATATCTTGATAGCGTTCTTATCAAAAGTCATTTTATCCTCCGGTCATGTGAAGTGGACGTCATCGCCTTAACATGTCACAGCATCTCACATATCAGAACATATGATGCATCCTTACCGCCATCTTCTTCATAATAACTGCCGCAATCTTCATACGCATCTGTTCCTCTGATGCGTTTGTATATTTCACCCTTAGAAGACGTATATGCAACCGGCAATTTTGCAAAGTTTTTCTCTACTGCTCCCTCCTCTATCTTGATCAGTATATCTTTCACTCTCCAGTCGTAAACCATTCCAGGGATAACCTTCCAAAGCGGTTTACCATTTATGCTAAGCTGCGAATGACAGTCCTCATCAAATACAAGATAAAATCGCATCTTCACATACGAGTCGCTCTTGATTCCCTCAGGAAGTCTATTATAAATTGAGAAGGCGTATATCCCACAGTCAAATACCCATGTTGGATCGCCCGCATAGTTGTCTATGGAAAATATCCTGCCTAGTCCCTCATAAATATTTATGTCAACTCGCTTAAGTGACTTCGTTTCACTTTGAGATGGCTCAATTTCTATATCTATGAAAGTTAACGCGCTGAAAAACGTATCCCCAACATCACGGTCACCGTATTCCCTAAGTGACATTCCACCGCAATTAATCCAAAATATGTCTATCGCCTTCTTATTAAATATCATCTTCGTCCTCCTTTTTAGAGCTTGATTTATTATACAAAAGTAAAGCAACTATTTGGATATACTTTTGTTCTCTATAGTTAATAACCTCCTCTGTTTATCGAAATTCTGGTGGTTTTCTTTCTGTTTCTTTGTACATCGTCACAAAAGTCAATTTATTGTTAACATGGTCGATCTTATAAATCATATGTATAACCTCACCGTCTTTTTGTACCTGATAATCAACAGATTCAAATTTCTTATTCTCATTTCTCGGTTGGAACACAACTCTGCCTTTTGCCGGGCTTTCAGGATTAACCGCCTCCCTACGATACTTTTCTATATTTTGGTAATCCTCCTTTTTCAGAGGCACATTGTGCTTGCCGGCATTTCCCTTACGTTGTTCCTCAGGGATTTTATCCTGAGGACTTACTTTCTCGCCACGAGCCTCTCTTGCTTTAGCGATTTCTACTTTTGCGTCAGAATGTCCACGTATTGAGTGTTCAATTCTATCCTGCGAAGCCTCTGTTTTATATCCAGTGATATCTATAGTGACCCCTTTCTTTTGAGCTTCAGCGTTCACTCTCTTTGCCTCGTCAGCGCTCACATCTCCTGTGTTTAGCTTAGTTGCTTCCTTTTCTATGTCAGACTTGGACAAAGAACTTCCATTCGCTGATTCGTTGTATATCTTGCCACGTTCTTTTGCTCTCTTTGCAGCTTCTCCAGCCGCTTTTCTCTCAGCAACGGCCGCACGAACTTTTCCTTCTGCTTTTCTCGCAATTTTAGATAATTTGCCTTTCGCGGCGGCTAAAATAAGCGCGGCAAGCATGACGCCAGCAGGCCCCCACTTGCCAAACTTCTCATTGGCATATCTCATCAGCTCGTCCATTGCGATGCCTGACGCCGTAGCAACGGCAATAGCTGCGGCCAAAGCTGTTGCAGATGCGGGAACAGTCAGCAATGCCATTACTGTTGACAGCATCTGATCTTTCCATTGTATCCCAAGCTCCGCGGCCTTGGCTCTCAGATATTTATCTAATAACTCTTTCTCTTCCTTAGTCCTTTCAGATTCAGGTTTGTTCATTATCTCCCGTATTCTTCTTTCCATATCAACTATGTTGGACTCGACATCATCTCCTTTCGGCTCTCTTACCGGTATGGGATTAGTAGCTGATAGTTTTTTAGCGTCTAATATGCCGCTGACTGCCTTCTCCATCTTGCAGCCCGGCCTTCTCCCGATAAATTTCCCGTGCTCATCCTTTATCCAACATGTATCTTCTGCCATCGTTCACTCACCTCTCAATTTATGTAAGTTATTATCACGCCTATATATATGTATGAAATTCGCATGAATCCACTCTAAAGCCAATAAATACGCCAGTCTCCTATTTGCATGGATTGTTTAAAACGCAATTATGGGCAAAAATGCCTACAATTATGTAATATTGCTACATTATTGTAGCCTATAAAATTGTGTCAGCGAATGTAAGTAATGGATATTAAGCTATAATTATTGTTATGATTATTGTGTTGTAATAAATTGCACAATACGTCTTGTTGATTATTTTCCATAGTATATGATTATAATGACTTGTTTATATCATTGTTATATAAGGAATAAGACATCTTATAATCATAATAGTTAGCATTCAATAACTGTCTGCCCTGGTGCAGTGCGAAAACCGGTTGACATTATCTGCTGGTAAATGCTTATAATATAGGATGTGTGTTAAGCATAAGGATGTTGAGATGCCTGATTTATTAAGAGTATTAAGGCCGGGGTCTGTGCCGTTATTGCGGCATGCCGCCTCAGAGAAGGGTTTTACGCTTATTGAAATCCTGATTGTCGTTATGATAATCGGGCTTATTGCCTCTTTGATAGCGCCAAATATCTTGAACAGGTTCGAAAGCTCGAAAGAACAGCTCACAATTGCCCAGATAGAGTTGCTGTCAACATCGGTACAATCGTTTTATCTTGACGTAGGCAGGTGTCCGGCTGACCTGAACGAGCTGATTGTCTCCACCGATAAGCTCTGGCGCGGTCCATATCTTTCAAAACAGATTATCCCCCAGGACCCATGGCACAGAGACTACCAGTATAAGTGTCCAGGTGAGCATGGCCGTTTCGATATACTCTCCCTCGGCCCAAACGGCAAGATGGATGACAAGATCGTCAAAAACTGGTAGAGTTAAACCCTGCTGCTACCGGAGCGTGAGCCTATGCTAATAGGTGAACAGTTAACCGAACTCTTCGGCATCGGCCAAAATGAGATAAACAGGGCACTCGATCTCCAGAAAGAGGTCGGCGGCTACATCGGGCAAATCCTCATCAGCATGGGAGCGGTTAATGAAATCCAATTGATGGCCGCCCTGTCAAAACAATTCGGTATCCCGCTATTCGACAAAGAATCAAATCCTGAGATAAATGCCGACTTTTACGCAAAGATTACCGGCCTCATAGACACAGAATATCTTCTTAGGCAAAGGTATCTGCCCATATCGGCTGAATTTGAGGGCGGAACCGAAGATACTCCCCTTAAGTGCCGCTCTGTTGTCTTTATTACCAATGACCCGTTGAAGTCGTCTGTATTAGATTATGTGTCAAAGGTACTCGGCTGCAACCCTGTTCTTATGCTTGCCGCCGAGCAGGTGATAAACGAGCTGTCAAGACCGCTGCAAACATTTGAAAAAGACCTTGTCTCTCTTAGTATCGATGACAACCCCGAACTCCTCAGGGAGATGGCCTCAGAGGCACCGGTCATTAAATTCCTGAACAATGTCCTCAGTAACGCCGTGGAGCTTAGGGCCTCGGACATTCACATGGAGCCGTCTGAGCAGTCAAGCCGCATCAAGCTCAGAATAGACGGCGTGCTTCATGAGTCGGAGACCGTTAACGAGAAACTCTTCCTCGCCCTCGTCTCACGCGTCAAGCTGCTTGCCAGACTGGACATCGCCGAGAAGCGGCTGCCTCAGGACGGGAAGTTCAGCACCAAGATATCGGCAACCCTTATAGACGTCCGCGTCTCCAGCATCCCCTTTGCCATTGGCGAGGGCGTGGTGATGAGGCTTCTCTACAGGGAGCGCCTGACGTTTGACATCACAAAGCTGGGAATAGAAAAAGATGTCGCCCCGACAATCCTGGAACTAATCAATATGCCCTATGGGATATTGCTGGTAACAGGACCGACCGGCTCCGGTAAGACCACATCGCTCTACTCGATGCTGTCAAGCCTCGACAAAAAGGAAAAAAAGATAATCACCGTCGAAGACCCCGTCGAATATAAGATCGACGGGATAAATCAGATACAGGTCAAGGACGAGATAGGGCTGTCATTTGCCGCCTGTCTGCGCTCTATCCTTCGTCACGACCCCGACGTTATCATGGTTGGCGAGATAAGAGACCCGGAGACTGCTGCGGTAGCGGTGCAGTCTGCCCTCACGGGGCACCTGGTGCTATCGACGCTCCACACGAACGACGCCCCAAGCAGCCTGTTCAGGCTTATCGAGATGGGGCTTGAGGGGTATCTGCTGAATGCGTCGATTTTGGGCATCATCGCACAGAGGATTATCAGAAGGAACTGTCCTTTTTGTTCGAAGCCGTTTGAGCCGTCAAAGGGACTGCTGGCGAAGTTTCCTATTATGCCTCTCTATGAAAAATATAAGGACGTTCTGGGGCTGAAGCTTGATATGAAACGCGGCACCGGCTGCCGCAAATGCGCGGGCACGGGCTATCGCGGCATGATTGCCGTATATGAGGTCTTTAAATATACGGAAGACCTTAAAGAGCAATTCCTGAGGGAGCAGTCCATAATCGCCATGAGGAAATCCCTTGTGGAAAATCACGGGTTCAGGTCATTAAGGGAAGACGGCCTGTTAAAGGTAATCGCCGGCACTACGACTGTAGAAGAGGTTCTGAGGGTCTCGTGACGAACTTTAAGTACCTCTCAGTCGATCAAACAGGCAAGGAAGTAAGCGGCTCTATCTCGGCACAGGATGTAAAAGAGGCACGCCTTCAACTAAAAGACAAGGGCCTGAAGATCGTATCGTTAGAGGCGTCAGCTGGCGCGGCAAAGACAGGCATCCGCGGGTCGAAGGGTAAAAAGGTCAGCGACACCGACCTCTACAACATGGCAAGAGAACTAAGCGTACTCCTTAAAGCCGGCCTCAGAATAGACAACTCGATGGAGACAATAACCGGCACAATATCAAACGCGGCCCTGAAAGAGAACATGGCAGTCGCGCTCAAAGACATCAGGGCAGGCAAGAGTGTGGCCGAGGCATTTGAAAAAAGCGGCCTGTTTAATACACTTATGGTGTCGCTGATACGCGTGGGTGAGAGCGTGGGCAACCTGCGCATGTCCTTCGAGCAGATAGCCTCGCACCTTCAGTTTCAGATACAGTTCAGGGCGGAAATCAGAAACGCGCTGACCTATCCCGCCTTTTTGGTAATCGCAAGCTGCGTTACGCTTTTTGTCATATTTAAGTTCATCATCCCGCGGTTTTTTACCGTATTCGGGCAGGACCAGCTGAAGGCCCTGCCGTTTGCCTCCAAGATGCTGTTAAAGGCGTCGGAGGTTCTGAACATACAGGTACTTATAGGCGCGGCCATTGCCGCTGTAGCCATTTATAAACTTGTCGATATGAAGAGATTGCTTCACTCCGGTTACTCCTATGCCCTGTCGTTACCCTTACTGAGGACGATGATAATAAATCTCGAGCTGTCGAGGTTTTCATATTCGATGTTCACGATGCTCTCAAGCGGGATAGAGTTTATCAAGGCGTTGAGGTTTTCCATAGACCTGATACAAAACGTGAAGGTAAAACAGTCTCTGGAGCCGTCGATTAAGCTGATAAAAGAGGGCAGGCCGATAGGCGAGGTATTCTCTCATATCGAGCTTCTGCCGGAGATAGCGGCAAATATGATAACGGTTGGGGAGAAAAGCGGCAATATGAAGGAGATATTTCTCGAGCTTTTTAATGTATTTGACGATAGATTCAAGAGGACGATAAAAAAGATAGTCATTCTGGTAGAGCCGCTGATTATAACGGTGATGGGAATGGTAGTGGGCTTTATAGTCATATCCATGATACTTACCGTTATGAGTGTGGGGAATATCAAGTTTTGAGGCTTAAAGGGGGGTTTACCCTCATCGAGATACTGATAGTGACGGCGATAATTGCCGTTGTGATGTCGGTAACCATCCCTTTTTCCATACATATGTATAAAAGATACGCCGCATCGCTGGATGCAGAGCGCCTTCTCGTCCTGGTAACTCAGATACAGCGGGAGGCGTTTCTCACCGGAGACGATATATACATAAAGGCCGTTGACGGCATTCTCTACGCCAACGACGCGCCGTGGCCGATTCTGGACAAATCAAACGAAAAGCTGCCAAATCCGCCGCTTGCAGCCTATGTGTCTATGGAACACCCTGTGATGTTTTTTAATAATGGCACAACAAGCGGCGGCAATATCAATGTCTATGTTAAGGACATACAATTTACTGTAGAGATATTTGCCCCGCTGGGCAATATCTCGATGAACTGAGCCTGAAAGTTGCTGAAAGCTGACATAACCGGAGATAGAAGACGCCGTCAGGACGGGTTTCTGTTAATAGAAGTCCTGATAGCCAGCCTGATACTAACGGCAAGCATAGCCGCTACGATGTACCTGTTTCGTATCGGCTTTCAGTCGCTTCAGCGGGTGAAAGACTCCAATATCGTTTCATCTAAAGTCCCGGAGTCAATCAACTATCTCAGGGCATTTGCCATAAACAATGTCCACGGGACGGCTTCCCTCGGCGATGGCGTGGAGCTTTCATGGGATACGGAACTAGAAAGACAAGGGTCGCCGTCAATACTCATAAACACTCAAACGCAGTACAATATATTTCTTTACAAGATTGAGTTTAAACTAACGCACGATACGCTTTCAAGGGACTATCGGATAGTCCTGTTTAAGTATATGCCAAAGACAGGTGTCTCAGATGAAATCCCGTAGTGGATTTACGCTGATAGAGGTTGTAGTGGCAATAGCAATATTTACGTCAATGGTGCTGCTATCGACCGTGGCCCTGAATCAGGGGTTTACGCAGTACAAGAGGGTTATGAACGAAGGGGTGAATCTCTGGAAGGCGGCGCGGAGTTTTTGGATACACAAGAGCACGAGCGGAATGCTGTTTTATTTCATAGACGAGGGAAAACGTTTGGACTGGTATCCCTATTATATTTGTAACCCTGATGAGATAAGTTATGTCAGTGGTTCTCCTATGGCCGACAACGTACCGGTTGTGGTGTGGATAGTCAAAGAAAAGCGTGAGCAGAACTTTGACGTAGTTTACTATGAGCTGCCGGTATATGTGAAAAAACAGGAAGAGCTGGATAAAGATTATCAAAGCGGCAATTATAAAAAAGGGAACAGTTTTGTTATAATGGAAAATGTAAGCGATGTGAGCTTTGAAAGCTTTGTCGAAGACCCGCTTACAAAACTCTGGGGCTGGAGCCGGGAGTATTACGGGAACAGGGGGAGAAGGCTGCCTAAATACGTGAGGATCGTTTATAACAGGGATGGACGTTTCAACGCCCTTATGCTGAGCATTTCTACTAATGCGACGATATACCAGAATCCGAGGGCAATTTAAGACATGGCAATGACAAAGTAATGATAAAAATGAACAGAGACGAAGCCGGTTCGGCAGTGCTGCTGACGATTTTTCTGGCCGCGATAATAATAATCGTAGGGATTGCCTTTAACTGGCTGGTGAAAGAGCATGTCAAGACCGCCGAGGCGTTAAAGGAAAAGGCTGAGGCGATGACCACGGCCATATCCGTGTTCGATACTCTCCTCTTTGCCGTTCTGACGGGAACGCTTGCTTCTAACCGCATAATAGTCTCCGACAGCTCGCTGCTGGGTTTCGATAATATTCCTATGAACAACCGGCCATTAAAGGTGCGGGACGACATAACGGTAAACGTACAGGACACAAACGGAAAGATACCTGTTTATCATGGCGTAGGCATCGAATTCGCAAGACTCGTAAAACTAGTGGATAATGAAAGCAATACCGCGGTTATCACAGACAGCATCAACGACTGGGTTGACAGCGACGACATAGTAAGGCCGTCTGGAGCCGAGGCCGACTATTACAGAGGCATAGGGATGCCCTATACCCCCAGGAATTTCCAAATGCAGTACCTGGAGGAACTCCTGCTCATCAGGGGTATGAGCTGGGAACTATATAAGAAAATCAAGCCATATATTACTATTTTCCCGGGCACGTCGGGTTTTAATCCGGCCACCGCCTCCCCTGTGGCATTAGCCGCGTCTATGGATATAAGCGAAGAGAGCCGGAAAGTCCTCTCCGGCTATATAGAAAAGGGCATAGACATTCCCGACGAATTATTTTATAACCTTACCGGAAAGAGAATCCATGGCCTTGAGTACGATTTGTTTCAGCCTTCGCGCTATCTCGAGATAACAGTGGCTTACGGGTACCTGAAAAATCTATATACGATAAACGCAGGAATAGGACTATACCCGACAGCCTCAGCCCCCTATGCCGTTTATTACTGGAAGGAGGGCTGAAAACCTTGAAGGCGCTTCAGGAATTGATTAATGGATTCGTTAAGAGATTTAATCGAATGCCGTCAACCGGAGGGCAAGGACACTCTGGGCAGGCCATCACGGTGTGCTATGCCCGCCGCTCAGGATGCGATCTCTACAAAATATCGAAGACAGGCATAAGCGCGGCCCTGAGAGAGGCTTCCCCTGTTAACAAAATTTTCGGGAAAAACGTCCTTGTCCTCAGCAGGGAGCTGGTTTACTATTGGAGAGAAAAATATCCGCCGTCAGTACAAAAAAACCTCAAAGGAATCATATCCAACGATGTCGTGGAGCTGTTTCCTATGATTGCCAATCCCGCGTTTCATTTTAATGTCTTTGAGAGCCGCACAAACTATACGCTCGTGGATATATGGGCATGGGAAAGCCGCGTTGTGGAAGAGCTGGGAAAGAATTTTTACTCTAATTACTTAATTCCCGAGGACCTGTTGTTCGCATCGGAGACAGCTGAGGCTACTATATATGCCGAAGGGGGAAATGTTTACGCCTTCGCCCACGGCCCAAAAGGTTTTATTGGCTTTCGTACCCTGACATCCCCGCTCAGCGAAAGCGGCGTGGAGGTCTTCTTACGCGGGCTTGGGCTTTACCGGCAGGAGATAAGGCGCATAAATGTGTGCGGTATAAACTTTATGCCGGGAGGCACGGTCATGGATATTCCCATAAATACCATAGAGGATGATGGATTTCCCTTATCGTTAAGAGGTTTAAACACCGTTAAGCTGTCAGCGTTTAAGACCAGGACATGGCACTCGTCAATAAATACGGAGCTGCTGTTCAGGGTTGCCTTGTATTCGATGGCGGCCTATCTGGTTTCGTCCTGGTTGTCGATAAAAAAACTTGACACATCCCTGGAGGACATCGGAAGGGAAACCTCTAAGGTGACAAAAAAGATAACCGCACTTGCAGAGCTGCAGGACAAGGATATATCGGCAAAACTGCTCGTTGCACTGGCCAAAAAGGTGAGCGAGTTCACCCCGCCGCTCGATGTCCTCGAAGTCCTCACCAAGTCCCTCAAGGAAGGTTCTTATGTAATGCAGTTAAACATAACTAACAGGAATGCCGACATCAACATCGTCTCTGCCGAACCTTCGGGGGTGATAAACAAGTTGAGCACTTTAAAAGAGGTAGAAACGGTAAAACTCGTTGGGGAACCATCCAGAGAAGGGCAGTCCTACAGGTTTCGCCTCTCCATAGACATGCGCAGCACTATTTCCAATGCCTCAAGCCCTGCCCTTATCGCAGCACCGCCGGGACCTCAGGCCACCGTGCGGCAGGGGACTTTAAACAAGACCTCAATCCCTGCGGCTATTATAAACGCTAATCCAAACTCCGTGGGGACGCCTGTAAATAAGGCGTCAAGCCCATCGGCGATATTTAAAACCAATAAGGTGTTTTAGAGGGAAAACGGTAATTGAAATGATGAATATATCAGGCGGCAACCTTAAAAAGGCAGGATTATATCTGTTGATAATCTTATCGATAGCCCGTTTTGCCGTTGTCCCGGCTCAAACTGCCGTCGGGAAAAGAACAGCCCTGGTAGAGGACTATCTTAACACCTATGCCTCGAAATCGGATCTGCTTCAAAGATATCTCGCAGTCGATGTCAGTGACGACCCCGGGTTAAATAACGAACTGGCGGCCTTAATCTATCCCAAAGGAAGCAACAGAACGGCAATTCAAACGGATATCGTAAACTTAATCACAAAGACCGCCGAGGCAAACACGCTGACCGTGCAAAACTTTCAGCTTATAGAGGGCACGGAGGACGCTGTATTGACTGAGGCCTCGGTGATGGTAAGGATTCAGGGGCAGCTCAAGCCGATGTATAAATTCTTTAAGACCATCCAGGATACCAAGCCGCTGTTGAGGATAAAAAGCGTAGAGATAAACGTACAGGAAAAATCTTACGTTACCAAGATAGTGCTAACGGGTTATATAAGAAAGATATGATAAAAGGTGCTATGTTAAAAGACTATATATTAAAGAGCGTGGGCAAGACGGCGGCATATACGGCATGGGCGAAAAAAAATGTCGGAGATATAATAATTATATTATTATTTACAGCGGCAATACCGCTTATGATTGTAAAAAACCCTCAAATAAGTTATAATGGTAAGGCTAAAGATATGGAAAATATTAAGAATAATAAGAGAAAGACGTTGTCTCTCATCATTGAGGCGTCTAACAGGGAATACAAAGAGATATTTGATAAGAATGTCTTTGCGGCCGACGGGAAATACCCCCCCGACCCGGCGCTGAAAGTCGAAGTAAAGAAGGTTTATACTTATAAACTGATAGGGGTGCTTTCGTCTAAGCAGAAGATAGCCGTTCTGATAGACAATGAAGGCCAGTATTATTATAAGCAGCAGGGAGAGACCCTGCCGGACGATACCATTATAAGCGAATTAACGATGACGTCCGTGACTCTGAAAAATCAGGAAGGAGAGATAAAATTATTAAAGATATTCTCGGTAAAAAAGTAAACGGCAATACTGTCTGTATAATAAATGCAGCAAGGATAGCGGGGTTGCTTGCCCTGGTATTATTCATAATGGCATCCTGTACCTCCCCGCGTTCTTATAAACCGACAACGATGGAAAATCTGC
Organism: Nitrospirota bacterium; assembly: GCA_015233015.1. Taxonomy (GTDB): domain Bacteria; phylum Nitrospirota; class Thermodesulfovibrionia; order Thermodesulfovibrionales; family Magnetobacteriaceae; genus Magnetominusculus. Next base: position 12,250 of record JADFYO010000070.1, read on the forward strand.
TTGAGCTTCCTCAAAAGAAGGTTGACAAGGGCGATAACACCACGCTCACGGGCGATAACGCCACGGTCTCCGGCGACAATACGACTGAAAAGTATAAGTCTCTGGATCTGGTCGGCGAAAAACCGGTCATTCATAAACCTGTGGAGATAGAGACCCCATCATTCGATAAGGCACGTTCCAGGGATATCTCGCTGGAGCTTGAGCCGATAGACGCGTCGAAACTCGCGCTGGAGGATAAGCCGGTATTGATAAATGTTGACGGAATGCCTCTTTCGGATTTCGTAATCCACGCTGTGGGAGAGGCGCTGAAGGTAACATTTTTTATTGACGAGGCGGTAAAGTCAATGAAAAACCCCGTTACTCTCCATATGACAAAAGAAATGCCGGCAGCTAAGACACTGGAGATAGTGGTGGAGCTGCTGAGACAGCAGGGACTGTTGGTAGGCGCCAAGGCCGGAAGCCTCTACATACTAAAACCGGGCGAAGGCGGCGAGCCTGTGGACATTCGTGTGGGCAGAGACGTGCCGGTAAGCACAGCGAAGATAGTCCAGATAGTGGCGTTGAAATATATAGCCGCCGCGGAGATGTCAGCCCTGATAGCGGACTTTTACAAGACCGCCCTGGTAACGAAGGCCTACGCAAAAGAAAACGCCATACTTATAACCGGACCGGCGGCAACTATACGAGAGTGCCTTAACCTGATAGATATTATGGATGTGCCCTATCTGAAGCAGAAACGGGTGATTCTCCTGAAACTTACATATTGGAAGCCGGAAGAGTTTGTCAGTCAGATTACGGCAATTCTTAATGGACTGGGACTTAGCACGTCAACAAATCCCAAAGAGCCGGGGGTTTCGTTCATACCGATAAAGTTCCTCAATAGTGTCATGGCAGTAGCCCCGGACGAGCAGTCCACCCAATTAGTGATTCAGTGGAAAGAGCGCCTCGATACGGCAGAGTCTGCCGGGGCCGGGGAAAAGACATTTACATATTTCCCAAGATTCTCAAGGGCCGTCGAGCTGGTCGACACAGTTCAGAAACTCTACGGTTTGAAGTCCCCTGTGCAGCAGACTGCCGCCGCGAGTAAGACTGTCCTGGATAAACAAAAAAATTCAGCGGGTGATTTTGGCTCCACAAAGGCGTCAAGCACTACATCCGCGGGGTCAACCGCCGCCCCTCTTGCCACGGGTACTACGGCTGCCGCCACGGGCGTTTCGGTAATAACCCTGCCCAACGCCCCCGACGTACAAATCAGGATTACATCGGACGACAGAAGAAACGTGGTGATAATGATGACTACACCATCGATATACCGAAGTCTGCTTAGTTTGCTGAAAGAAATAGATACGCCTCCCAGACAGGTGTTGATAGAAGGAACGGTAGCAGAGCTGTCTGTTGACAACTCCAACGAACTCGGGTTTGAGGGCCTGATAAAAGGGAGAATGCTTGGAGGAAATTTCGCTGCCTCGACGGTTGGCTTGCTTGGTGCTAATTCCGCAGGCACAATCTTTAGTTTCATGGCAGACCACAATAACGCAAAGATGCTGCTCGATGCGCTTGCGAAAGAAAATAAAATAGAGATACTTATGAAGCCGCACCTCATGGTTATGGACAACCAGGAGGCCTCTATCGAGGTTGGAGACGATGTGCCGGTAATAACCAGCGAGGTATCTACCACAGACACAGTTTCCACATCGACAACCCCTTCTATCCTGAGAAATGTCTCGTATGTGCAAACAGGACTTATTTTAACGTTAACGCCGACGATAAACGCCGATGGACTGGTTACGCTGGAGATAACGTCAGAGGTAAGCGAGGCACAGACCAATGATACCTCAGGCATAGACTCTCCCACAATAAGAAAAAGGAAAGTCAAGACTAAGGTAGTAGTTGGCAATGGACAAACGGTCATTCTGGGTGGTATAAGGAGCAAACAATACAGTGTGTCTGAAAACAAAATCCCACTGCTTGGAGACATTCCAATCATCGGCTATGCCTTTAAATTCACCTCACAGGAGGTTAAAAGGACCGAGTTATTGGTCTTTATTACGCCGAGAATACTGACAAACACGGACGACGCCCATAACATAACGAAAGAAATCGGAGAGCGCTTCGAGTGGTTTAATAAGTAAAAATGTCTGGCAGTTTTGATGATAAAGTATTCGTAGTCATCGGCATATCTTTAAGCAGGATTTAATAGCCGGTCCTGATATTGAGAGCACCATGTCGCTCCGAAATAATAAATACTTAAGTTTTATGAAATAATATCCGATAAAGACAGTGAATGGAAAGAAGGAAAGGCAGAAGTCCATAAAGGAGGTGGAAGTGCAAGAAAGGGACATTGGCCTATACCGCAGGATGTGGGGAACTTTTATTTCTTTGTGAAGATTACCGTTATACAGATGTATATGTGGCAAATTCGTGAAGAACAGGCAGTGACGCGTATTTGGTATTGACAAAATAGTGCGCAATATGTAAACTAAGCGCAATATGAAACAGACGCGCTGGGAAATGAAGCTCGTAAAAAATGAGGAGAAAAAGCGGAAAAGGGGGTGTATAGGGGATAGATAACTTGAGCGATATAGTAAGCGATATCAAAGGTGCCTGCATGGCAGGAAGAGTATATGTGCACTTGTTAGATAAAAAGAGAGACAAGGAGGATAATGATGAAGAAAAGTATAGTATATTTAATGATAGCGGCAGCTGTTTTAACAGGGCTATTTGTGTGGGGCGGTAATCAGAGCGGTGTATATGCAAGAATGGGCGACAACGTAACATATACCTTCCCGTATTTGACGACGGCCTCTGACAAGCCGACATACTGCGTGGTGTCCAACATGACACAGGATAACGCAACAGTACACTTCTATGTAATCGCAGACAACGCCATGACCACATCGTCACAAGCCCAAACAACGGACCTGGCACAAACGTCCGCTATTGTACCTGCATTTCAGACGCGCCAGATAACGATTGACACTTTGGGTCTTTGGATTGATAGTGTGAATACATCTGGTTCGATCCTGAATTCGCAATGGGGATCTCTATCGGGTAAAGTCAACGCAAATACAAGCTATGGAGCCAGCATCAGGTTTTCTCAGATGGGAGCTGCCTCTTACCAGGACGACATTACAGCTGCAAACGTAGGTACTACAAAATATGGTAATGCGACGTCCCTTGACTGGACCTGTGGGAATTTACCTATGGCATGTTTCCAGGGAACGACCAATCCTAAGAGAAATCTGGTTGGATATATGTGTTCGGATGAAATGATGCACATAGTACAGAATCGTTATAGTGGTACTCAGACTTCCTATACCAGAGGGAATGCCTTGACCACCGTTCCTCTACAAGGAGATCTGGGAATGCCGTATAACAAGATTTACACGTATTAGGCAGTGAGTTCACGGGTTATGCTGAGATGTTTATGCTTTAGGGTATGAAATATCAGACATAAAGGATTGCTAAGATAGGAGCATTATAAAAAGGAAGTAATACTAAGGAGGAAATGATGAAGAAAAGTTTTTTATATCTAGTGCTGGTGGTCATGGTACTGAGCGCGATGTTTATGTGGGGTGGTAAGGGAATATTTGCCAACCAGAATGACAACGTAACATACACGCTGCCTTACCTGACTGTTTCGTCAGATAAGCCCATCTATTGTCTTATAACAAACCAAACGATGGACAACGCGTCGATACACTTTACTGTAAACGCGAACTCAAGTGGAACGGCGAATTCTCAGTATCAGAATTATAACACACTGAGTAATTACGCAATTGTCTATGCACGTCAGACGCGCATGTTGTCTTTTGAGGGTCTCACTATAAATGTCGATGGTCTGGCAATGGGCAGCGTGTCCGTCATTATGACTGGCGACTCAGGTTCATATGGCGGAAGGATCAGCCTCGTGCAGATGGGTACTCTTGGTGGTTCCGGAACATCTGGCTCGTGGTCATGTGCCGATTTACCCATGGCGTGTTTCCAGGGCACTACAACCCCTAAGCGTAACCTCGTAGGGTATATTTGCTCTGATCCATACTCACCTCAGACCCCTACTCAGCATTTCACGTATTAACATATCGCGACCTGAAAGAGGCAGGGCATTAGCCCTGCCTCTTTTTTGTGCGCCCGGCATGGGCGCATACTTGGTGGTGGAAGTCCGCTACGGGGGTAGATAGCGCCAACCGTAAGCCAAAGGCAAGGGTGTCCGTTGTGAAGCGGAATCTGAAGGAAGCTGGCAGCAAAGCTCCGGTCTGAGGGACACGAACCGCATACAATGCTTACGATAAGTCGTGTGAGTTTGCAAAACAAAACGAAGCCCCAAGCTATCCGAGACTTACGGAGTAAATGCGGCGGATATATGGAGTGAAAGTATGCGTTCTTACCCGGGGAGGTCTGACTGAAAAGTCAGCGAGATAAATTCAGAGCTGACAACCCCTGCAGCAATGCAGGTCTGAACAGTCAGAAGTCAGCAGAGGCCATAGTACCGGAAGGGAAGGGCTGAAGGTAAGTTGTCCACGTAAAGTGAAAGACTCGTGAGCGATACGAAGAAGACAGATAATCACGCAAGGCGTGACTCACCTTCGACAGTCGTAATTAAACAAGGCTAAAATACAGCGTAATAACGAGCAGTTACAGGATATGTCAAAAAAGGCGTGTGCCTACAGGTTAAGATGGCGGCGTTTTTATCTTTGTGAAGCGTAGTCCTAAAAACGGCAGTTAAGTATCAAAAGCAGTTGGCATAAGTGCAAAATAAAATGGTTGAGCAGGTTGTTTTTGCAAAATTAATCTAAAAGCGTAAGAGATAATAATCTTCATTTTTTCTGCAGTAT
>JADFYO010000071.1 GCA_015233015.1 Nitrospirota bacterium
AAACATACATCATTAAAAAAATCTAGACTATATATATGTATATACTCCCGCTGCGCGAAAAATATTTCTTACTCCCTCTCTTTTCCCCCTTCCTTACTTGCATTTTTACTTCACCGAGAATTGCTGTAACTCCACATACGGCACAGGAATTTACACAAGTCAATATCGGGATTGTATCAGGGGAATATGGGCAAACCGTCTGATTATCGGCCAGAACTACCCGGCATTTGGTATAAAAAGATTGCTGCCGTTTTTATCCTTAAAGCCGGCTATGGCCTCCTGACCTTCCTTCGACGTAAGCCAATTAATAAATTGCATGGCTTCTTTATATTTTGCCTGTTTGTATTTTCCCGGATTTACAGCCATTACGCCATACTGATTAAATAGTATCGGGTCCCCCTCAACAAGAATTTGGAGGTCGAGTTTATCTTTTTTTGCAAGCCATGTGCCGCGGTCGGTTAGCGTATATGCCTTGTGTTCGTCCGCAATACGCTGAGTTCTCTCCATACCTTGCCCCGCCTCCATGTACCAGGCCTTACCTGTTGGCTCAATACCGGCCTCTTTCCAGATGAACAGCTCCTTTGTGTGTGTACCGGATTTATCGCCGCGCGAAATGAATGCGGCCTCCTTCTGCGCGATACTTTTAAACGCCGCAACTGCGCTTTTCATGCCCTTCACACCGGCCGGGTCATTAGCATGGCCTATGAGCACGAAGTCGTTATACATTACGTCCTTGCGGTTTACAAACCAGCCCTCCTGCACTGCCTTCAGTTCCTGGTCCTTCGCGTGAACGAAGACGAAATCAACGTCTCCTCTCTTTCCTATCTCGATAGCCGCCCCCGTGCCGGCTGCGACTACCTCTATCTTAATACCGGTCTTTTTCTGAAATATGGGTAAAATATAATCAAAAAATCCAGAGTTTTGTGTGCTCGTTGTCGATGCGCAGCGAATCGTTTCATCGGCTGAAGCCGCTGGCTGACCTGACAGGGTTAAAATCAGGGCTAATACCAAAAAAAGGATACCTTTTGAAATATTCGGGTACACTTTCATATCTCCTCTAATTTAGCTTTTTGACAGGTTTTACCGAAACGTTTGCCATCTGCGATTTAGACAACTCAGAGCGCATTTGAGCAACATAGGCCTTGAAGGCTTCATTGTATTTAGCGGGAATGGGGCTTGTGGGCAGCTTCATCGTAAGCGGGTCTATGGGTTTCCCATCGAGCTTAACCCTGTAATCGAGGTGAGGGCCGGTGGCGTATCCGGTTGAGCCAACATATCCAATGATTTCACCCTGAGCAACACTGACGCCGTTTTTTATGCCTTTAGCAAACGCGGACAGATGTCCGTAGCCGGTGACATAGCCCCCTGAATGCTGGATAAATAATTGATTGCCATACGCGGCTGTACGTCCGGCGTCAAAGACAACGCCGTCGCCTGCCGCCGAAACCGGCGTCCCCGCAGGGGCCGCATAATCGACGCCGAAGTGAGGCCGGCTTATTCTCAATATAGGATGAAACCTGCTCTTAGAAAAAAACGAGCTGATATACCTGTACCGCAGCGGCGCTCTCATAAGCGTCTTCTTTATAGAATTGCCGTCGGGGCGGTAGTACTCCTCCTTGCCGTCTGTTTCGTACCTGAGCGCCTCATAACGGTCTCCATTGTTTGTGAATCTGGCATAGAGAATCCTGCCGTAACCCTTAAATATGTTATCCCTGTAAAGCTCTTCCAGAACCACCTCAAACGTGTCGCCCTTTCGCAGGTCAGTCGTGAAGTCAATATCATAGGCAAATATGTCAGCCAGCTCAAAGGCAACGCTGACATGCTCCTTTGAGCTGCCTATTGAGTCAAAAAGATTATGCCTTATGGTGCCGGAGATTGTGCCGGTTTTCTTTTGATAGGCCAGAGATACCATCTCGGCCTGAAAAAAATCCTCAGGGCCGGTCAGATTATCGCCGCTCAAGGCATCCATGTATCTTTTAACGGACAAGAAGGATTGGTCGTCTATGGCATAGTTAAGTTCGAGGATATCGTTATTTATGGGGTCGACAATAATTCTATAGGACATCTTTGGCCTTATGGACTTAAGATTATAAAGGTCATCGGAGGCGCTTGAAATACTTCTGAGGTCGTCTGAATTAAGGTGATATTTTTTACTGATATCCTGAAACGTCTCACCCTTTTCAACGAGACCGGTAATAACCTTAACTTGCGGAGATTCCGGGTTAACCGGTTTTTTCCACGATATCTGCGCTGAAGGTGTTATCGGATCCGATGACTTTGTGGAATCTAAAGAGAGATGGGTCATCGATAGGAAGATAACGAATACGCAGCCGAAGAAAATTATAGAGCGCATATCCTGATTAAAGCTGTAAGATAGTTTTGCTAATAATCTTCTTAATCCGCGCAGTATTCGGCCGGCTGGCATTACACCTCCTGCTAAACATAGAACAGATACCGCCGCAACATCAAACCGGCGGCTGCAACATTACAGAGCGGACATCACGCAACTGGCAAAACGCAACAGGCTCCAGTTAATGAAACAATGGTGGCAACAGCGGCTTTATAACCTTTATAACAGGGATAAAGTGGAGAAGCCCCCGTAAGCCCCCGGAAGCCCCCGCTTTATATTCCACCCCGCTTTATATTCCACCTGTTCAGAAAAAATACTATATAAACAATGTTATATCGGCATCAAGTGCAAAGTTTAAAAACTCCGCGGCCCCGGCTACCGTTACTCCTTCGACGAGATCTTCTTTATGCACATTGGTCATTTCAAGTGTCGGTGTGCAGGCGATCATCCTTACGTCGATTTCACGGCACGCATCGACAAGCTCAGGAATCGACGGCCAGTTAATCTTCTTAATCATGCCCTTCATCATCGACGTAGCCATTGGGGTCATGCCAGGGAGCATTCCTATGATATTGGGCATAGGAATCGGCGAAGGCATGGCCGGATTGCCGATAGGCGAGACCTGCAGATTGCGATATTTTTTCTTGTTTATTATGTCCACTCCATATAGAGTGAAAAATATTTGAACATCAACGTCCATAGCAGCCGCGGTCGACGCCAGAATCAGCGGCGGATATGCCATATCGAGTGTTCCCTTGCTGGCAATTACGGCCATCCTCTTTCTTTTAGCTGACATAATGTACCTCCGTGTTTTTTTAGTACGCGTATTTAACCATATCAATGATTGCTGTGTCAAGGCCGTTTTCTTAACAAAACTCAAAATATTATACATCCCGATGCAGGAGGGGGGATATAGATATTCAATGCAGCGTTTAAAAAATATATAACAAATGCCATATTAAATGTTATATTCCTGCTATACGATTAACGGTATGCGACTATCCGTGGACACACTTTGAGGTAAACAATCCTAACAGCGACGTTATGATGTGCACAGACAGCCCCATAGTTCCCGGCAATTTCAACAATCAGAACATAGCTAAGAGCTGCAACGGCGAGGGCTATCGCAATATCGGGAAGGAAATATCTCCATTTTACCAGAGCCGCACTGAGAGACGCGTACAGGCAAATCGAAAACTCACTTGTGAAAATAAGGGGAAAGGGGGCAATGGCAGACTCTGAGATAATATACGCACATCAGATAACGTTACTCAATGCCCACGGGAGATTCCTCAATAATCTGCCGCTATATCTGCCCTGCCACAACGCGATAGAACCGTTGATAAAAAGAAGCGGCACGGTAAATGCGATAGCCAGAAAGATTAGAAGCAAGCTTTAATAAAAAACGGTATTCCCCTAATAAATCAAAATACAAGTCTGTCTAATTTACACATTATTATATTTTTTCAAAATAAAACATTCTAACATACGGTACTTGCTTACCTACAATATTAAATATATTTTTGGCTGTCTTAATTGTCTCAATTAATGTATTCAGCAAATAACTTCGTTTAAATTCTATTAAAAAACAGTATGCTTTCTTATTGTGCAATTTGAAACCGAATTCATTTGCAACTGAGATAATATCGTCATCTGTAAATCTGAAACCATGATGTTTTACAACAATACCCTCAAGTTTTTGTGTAGTAATAAATCTTTTTGCCCGCAGTAAATAGACGCTTTCCCATTTTAACAAACAATCATGAATTAAATATGACATATAATTATCAGGGGAGCCGGCAGAATCAAGGACTAATTTCCCGCCAGATTTCAGACTTTGTGACACATTTTGAAAAAAAGTTCTTAGTTTATTTTTGTCAAAGAGGTATATCATACTCAGGTTCAATATGCTGTCGTAAGTCTCAGGCGCAGGTGATTCAAGAATATTTAGTCTATAAAACTTAAACTGTGGAAATAGATTGACTGTTGCGAGATACATATTGTTGGAAATATCCAAATCTGAACACGTAATATTATTGTATCCTTTCTCAATCAGATACAGCTCATTTGCTGAGCGGCCAGAGGCAATGGAAAGAATATTGTCTTCTTTATTCACGTGAGTTCTGATGAACTCGTCATAGCATTGAAACCTGCCCAGGTGGTAACCAAAAAAGTATTTATTAAAAAAATCAGATTTACTATTATAAGCCTCGCTTACATCGTACCCCCCCATTGCCATTGAGTGTTCTTCGTAGCTTTCATCTATACCCAACAACTTTTTGCCGTTGCCGTCAGGGTCTAAAAAATATTTATACCATTTCCTCACTTTTCCTCCTGAATTACTCTCCCTGTAATGATTTCATGTCAGTCAGAGAATCTCCTGTGCGTTGATTATTTCCGTCAGGTCTAAAAACCTTTCGATTGTCTGCGAGACATCAGGCGGGGGTATTAATTGGGACGGTCTATAGGGCAATTTCCATCCCCTGATATACGGCGAAGCAGTTAAGAGAGGGCCTTTTCCCCCCGGCGATAATTCTATGGCAGTCCGCAACGATAGCGTCTTGTTCGTCGTCAGTCCTGTTTTGGTTGTGGTGGCAGAGGCCGAAGCCTTTGGCACCGCTTTCCATTGCCAGACGAAGGGCGTCATTATATATTGAGTGTCCCCATGTTTTTTTGGCCTCATATTCCTCCCCGATATACTCGGAATCGTGCAGGAGCAGGTCGGCATCGGAGGCGAACGCCCTGTAGTCCTCAAAATCGAGACCGCCCGGGTGCTTATAAGTAAGCTCGTTGTCGGTAATGAAGACAAAAGTCTTTCCGTCTTCGACAAATTTATAACCCAGCCCCATGTTCGGATGGCTAAGCATAATAGGGGTAACTGCAATCGTGTTGATTTGAAAACTCCTCGAACACACAGTAACGTAAGAAAAAGCAGCCTTGACTTCATTGAAATTAACGGGAAAGTGAGGAGATACCATAGTTTTAGAGATCATTTCCTCTATAGAACCCTGGTCAAACGCGCAGCCATAGAAATCAATCATAGTGCCCTCGTTGTAGATAGGCCTGAAAAAAGGAAATCCCATGATGTGGTCCCAGTGGAAATGGGTAAACAGGATTGTAAATTTATCCCGTTTCTCCATGAGCATCTTTTTGCCAAGCTCACGAATGCCGGAGCCTGTATCGATAATGATAACATCATCTTTTTTTGACCTGATCTCGATACATGTCGTATCGCCGCCGTATTTCAAATATTCCCTGCCGGAAACAGGGATAGAGCCTCTGGTTCCCCAGCATTTAATAATCATCGCAAATTTTCCCTGCACAAAGTCTGACATAAAACAAATGTTGGATTATATAGAAAACTGTTTGCCGGCAAACACGGTGTCTTATTAGTGCGCACATTTGAATGAGCCGGACAAGGGAGAGATTTCTCTCAGTTTTTTTATTACATCGGGGAGTACGTTAATAAGCCTTTCTATGTCTGAGGCGTCGTTATAGCGGCTTAGGGAGAATCTTATCGATCCGTGTATGGCTGATGAAGGAATTGACATTGCCTCAAGCACATGGCTTGGTTTTCCGGAGCCGGACGAACAGGCAGACCCGGAGGCGGCATAAATCCCGTTGCTGTCGAGGAACATTAAAATTGCCTCACCATCGATGTACTCAAAGCTGATGCTTGACGTATTAGGCAGACGCTCTGTGCCGCGACCATTAACTATTGCTCCAGGGCATGAACTAATGACCGCGGTCTCAAGCTTATCTCTGAGCTGCCGAAGATAAGCGGCCTCCTCGTTGAGCGACGCCCCGGCAAGTTCACAGGCCTTGCCCAAACCGGCAATCGAGGCGGCATTTTCAGTCCCTGAACGACGGCCGTTCTCCTGATGGCCACCAATAAGATATGGATAGAACGGAGTACCTTTTCTTACATAGAGCGCTCCAACCCCCTTAGGGGCATGGAGTTTGTGCCCGGACAAAGACAGCATATCCACATTAAGTTTCTTCACGTCGACGGCTACCTTTCCCACGGCCTGGACTGCGTCTGTGTGGAAGAGTATCCTGCCCCCCGGACAATTCCGACTGTCTATCAGGCGGCCAATATCTTCTATGGGAAACACAATGCCGGTCTCGTTGTTGGCATACATTATGGACACAATGGCCGTATCGTTGCCGAGGGCGTCAGCAAAGGATTCCATGTCGAGCTTTCCATGGGCGTCAACCTTCAGGTACGTAACTGAGTATCCCCTGGTTTCCATCTGGCGGCAGAAGTTCAGGACAGCGGGGTGTTCGACCACGGTGGTAATGATGTGTCTGCGCCCGGGGTATGCCTCAAGGGCGCTATAGATCGCCGTATTGTCGCTTTCAGTGCCGCAGCTTGTGAATATTATTTCCTCGGGAAGCGCGTTAATCGACGCGGCTACCAGAGCGCGCGCCTTCTCGAGCATATCCCGCACGCGGCTGCCAAAGGAGTATGTGCTTGAGGGATTGCCGTAATGTTCTCTAAAAAACGGCAGCATCTCATCAATCACCTCGGGCGCTAAGGCCGTCGTGGCATTGTTATCCAGATAAACCTGTTTAAAATCTTTCATAGAAATTCAAACACATTTTTTAAGATAAAATATTCACGCCGATTTGTCAACTGTTTAAACAGTTTTTTTTTAAGTCCGCCCGGCTCATGATGATATTTCACAGTGGTTTAAATAGATGAACAGGTTATGATATAATCTCACAGAGGGTCGGTGCGGGGCACTTACTGAGATAGAAATTCGGATAACAATCATAAAATAAGGAGTGTAAGAGAATGATAAAGAAACTTATCGTGGCGTCGTTATGTGCGGTTGCTTTGATGGCCGGCTCAGCAGCGTTTGCGGCCGCTCCAGACAATTACACAGGGAAGATGGTGATAGCTGGCACGGGTGTTGTAATGGAATTTGCCCGTATGGGAGATAAAACGCGCACAGACAACCCCTCAATCAAGGGACTTGTCAGCATATCCATATCTTCTGCCAAAAAAAGTGTTTCGATGTATATCCCCAACAAATTGTACTTTGAGCACCCAATTAGCACTAACGAAGCTCCGTCGTTACATAACAGCAATGTGGTTTTCGATAAGAAGAAATCAGGACAGGAAACTATCGACGGACACCCCTGCATAAAATATGACACGGTTTACTATTTAAAAGACAAGCCCGAAGATAAGTACAAGGCCGTAATTTGGGAGGCATCCGATCTCGGCGGACTGATAATCCGCTATGAAATAAAAATGTCTGACTTGAAAAGCCCCATGCCTCCAGGGATAGGCGGCCAAACGGTTGTTACAGAAATTAAAGACATAAAAATAGGAGCCGCAACCCCCCTGATGTTTGAAGTGCCTAAGGATTATAAAAAAGCCGGCACCATGCAGGAATTAATGGCCGGGGCAATAAATCAGCTAATCCCATTTCAGAATAATAACGCGCCTAAAAGCAGCCCTAATCAGCCTCCGGCTCAAAAAACCGGAAAGGACGAAGGGGCACATTGACAACCTGCGTGAGCAGTGTTTAGTCTGAATTGGCGGCGGCGCTGAAAAGACAGATGAATGCAATAGCGGCCGATAAACCCGGCAGCGGACTGAAAGCGCCGGGGGCCTTTGGCACTGCCGATATACTGCTCGTCTCTATCGCCATTCTGACGCTCTTCGTTTATGCCGATGTGCTGAGATTTGATTTCGTCAGCTATGACGACAGGATTTACGTCTCAGACAATAAACGCATCCTGAGCGGACTGAGTTGGGATAACGCAGTGTGGGCATTAACACATTTTTACGATTCAAACTGGTTCCCTCTGACACTGATTTCTCATATGGCGGACGTTGAACTCTATGGGGTAAAGTCCGGCTTGCACCATATGAACAACGTCTTGTTTCACACGGCTAATTCTGTCCTGTTGTTTATACTAATGCGCCGTCTCTTTAGCAGCCATTGGATAAGCGCATTTATTGCAACGGCCTTTGCCCTTCATCCCGTTCATGTAGAAAGCGTTGCATGGGTATCGGAGAGAAAAGACGTTATGAGCACGTTTTTCTGGATACTTGCAATGTTGTCTTATGTGCGGCATGTCAGAAGACCAAAGACGGCCAGCTATATCATGGTTACGGTGTTTTTCATTCTTGCGCTGATGACCAAGCCTATGCCGGTAACGTTACCTTTCGTACTCCTGTTAATAGATTATTGGCCGCTTGGCAGGATAAGCGGCGTCTCACCTGAACCTCATACCGATGTTTATGAAAGCCGCCCGCTAAAGGCTCTGATTATAGAGAAGATACCCCTTTTTATAATCGCGGCAATGTCTGCCGCCGTAACGCTGTCTGCCCAGACAAGCGGTGGGGCAGTGGCATCTCTTCAGAAAATCCCCCTCGGTTTTCGATTAGAAAACGCCGCTATATCTTACTACAGATATATCTCTGATACTATTTTCCCATATAAACTCTCCATACTATATCCAATGCCGTCCCAAATCTCCCCCTTACACGCAATCATGGCGGCAGCCATTGTCATACTTATCAGTGCTGCCGCGCTATGGAAGTCGGGAAGGCTGCCCTTCTTATTTACGGGCTGGTTTTGGTTTTTAGGAACGCTTGTGCCGGTCATCGGCCTGGTACAGGTGGGGCAGCAGGCAATGGCCGACAGGTATAACTATATGCCGTCTGTGGGTCTGTTTATTATAGTCAGCGCAGGAATGCCGGCACTGCTTAAAAAAGGGGGCCAGCATTATGGCGTTATAATTGCGGCAGCGGCAGTTATAGCGGTTCTGTGTGTCTCGACTAAAAATCAGCTTCAGTACTGGAAAAACTCCATAACTCTCTATAAACATGCCATCGACGCCACAAACAATAATAAGGTCGCGTACTATAACCTTGGAATAGTTTATGCGGAGATGGGGAGATACGACGACGCAATTAAGTGCTATGAAAACGCCTTACGTATAAGTCCCGCAGACTGTGACGCACTCCACAATCTTGGTACGGCTCTTATGAACAGGGGTAGTCTCGATGAGGCATCGGCATGTTTTATGAGGGTAATTGAACTTAATCCTCGGTATGTAAAATCCTATGTGGCTTACGGGAATGTCCTCCTAAAACAAAACAGGCTTGCCGGGGCAATGGAAAAATACAAAAAGGCCATAGAAATAACCCCTGAACTGCCGGGGGCCATAAACGGTGTTGGAGTAGTTATGGCCCTTACGGGAGACCCTGAAGGGGCGATACGAATGTTTGACAAGGCTCTGTCGATAAACCCTGATTACGCCGAAGCTGCCGCTAATAAAAAAGGCGCCCTTGCACTTATCGGCAGACGCGGCTCAGAATAATGGAGAGAGATAAATGATCGAAGATAAAAAACCATACAAACTATTTAAACCAACAGATATAATTTTAATAATTATTGTAGGTTTGACTGCATGGTCGTACGCCGGGGTACTTCACAATGAATTCATCGTCTATGACGACCCTGCTTATGTCCTGAAAAACGCCCATGTCCTTGGCGGCCTTAGCGTTGACGGCATCAAGCGCGCCTTTGTCGTTTTTAACGACGGGAACTGGTTTCCCCTTACGTGGATTTCTCATATGGCAGATGTTACGTTGTATGGACTAAATCCTGCCGGCCATCACATGACGGCTGTGATTATTCATATATTAAGCTCCGGGTTGCTTTTTATTGCTCTTATGCGAATGACAGGCTCTCATTGGAGGAGCGGCTTTATTGCCGCACTTTTTGCCCTGCATCCCTTGCATGTGGAAAGTGTCGCATGGATTTCCGAGCGTAAGGATGTCCTGAGCGGTTTCTTCTGGATGCTTACTATGGCCGCCTATGTGCGCTATGCAGAAAGGCCCGGCGCTTTGCGGTATGTGATAGTGCTCGCGAGTTTTATTTGTGGGCTGATGTCCAAACCTATGGTTGTTACTCTTCCATTTGTCTTATTGCTCCTCGATTATTGGCCGCTTGGAAGGCTCAGGCCTTGTATCTGGACACTCTGCGTCCGGACAGATGGCAATAATCCACCGCAGAGCGGCGTTGGGTTAAAGAGGTTATTGCTTGAGAAGATACCATTATTTGCCCTGTCCGCGGCGTCCAGCGTGCTGACCTACTATGTTCAAAATACAGGGGGTGCAGTTGTCTCCTCAGATATATTTCCCCTGAAGTCCCGCATAGCAAACGCGCTGGTATCATACGTTAAATACATCATTATGATGTTTAATCCCACTAACTCGGCGGTAATATATCCAATCGAAGAGCATCTTCCGGTGTGGCAGATTGCAGGGGCAGCGGTTTTTCTTATTGCCGTTTCTGTAGCAGCTATTGTTTTCATTAAAAGGTTTCCATATTTGTTTACGGGCTGGTTTTGGTATGTTGGGACGCTTGTTCCCGTTATCGGCATCGTTCATGTGGGGAGTGCCGCAATGGCTGACCGTTACACCTATATTCCATCTGTTGGACTTTCTATAATTATTGCAATGGTCATACCCGGTACCATGGTCAACAGGCGAGCTGTAAAGGCCATAACTGCGGTATTAGCATCTGCTGTCATAATCGCGTGCATGTATTTGACAAGAGAACACGTAAAATACTGGCACGATTCTATCACCTTATTCGAGCATGCCCTTTCGGTAACAGAAGACAATGACGTGGCGCACAACCATTTAGGGGCAGCGCTTAGTGATGCCGGAAGATACAACGAGGCATATTTACATTATACAAAGGCTCTCCAGATAAACTATATATACTTACAAGCGCATGTTAACCTTGGACATTTGATGATAAAACTTAACCGTTTCGACGAGGCGATAGAAAGCTATAACAGGGCAATCAGGATAAACCCGTCATATGCGTCCGCCTACCACGGTATCGGTGCGGCCCTCTTTCTTCAGAATAAAACGATGGAGGCAATACCATATTTCAGAATGGCAATTACCCTAAATCCCAACCTCGTACAAGCCCGGGAAAACTTAGAACGCGCCATGAACAAGGCAATGCTCGACAACAACCCCTCATCCATGATGTTTATGCCGCGATAAGATTGGTAAATCAAGGTTGGATAAACTAGGTCTCCTCTAACAGGGCATTGACGAACTGTGCTATATCCCTTCGTATCTCATCGCTTTCAGCGATAAACTCTGCCGCGGCGGCATAGCCGCCATCACACTCCAGAACCCTTACCACCTCGCCATAAATCAATATTGGGACAGGAGGCTCCACAGGAAGAATCATTCTTAATTCTATCAGATCATTTACATCACACCTGGTATTGCAAAGAAACCGGACTCCGCTGCCGCTCAGATTTATTCGCTTATACCGCAAGCCATGAAAACCATCGGCCTTATCCGCGCTGTCAAGTATTCTTCCCATAGTATGCGCCTTTTCCTGAAGGTTTAGCAGCCACCTGGTAACGTCATTTACCTCTAAATCGCTTTCTGAGACGATATCCTCTCCAAGACTGGCAGCCGCGGCCGCAATCTTAGAAAAATAGGCTGTCTGTTTTTCAAGCGAAAGCCGCCGCACCCCAATCCGGATATAAGCATCCGCACGCGGGTATCTCCTTTTATCCATCAGATAGATTTCCTCATCGACATCTTATAATAACACATTTATACGGCCTTTGTGAATGTCTGGGCGGTCAGCCTATCAGCAGAAGCGGCGGGTTAACATCTCTGTGAAGCAGCCGCTCTATGGATTCCCCAAGGAGTGGATGCAGGAAATCAGGGGCTATCTCCGCAAGAGGCTCAAGGACAAATCGTCTCAGATGGGCGTACGGGTGCGGGATTTTCAGCCGCTCCCCGTTGATTACCAGTTCGCCGCAAAAAATGATGTCAAGGTCTATCTCCCGTGGTCCCCATTTATATGACCTATGCCGCCCGGCCTGTGCCTCGATGCCCTGCAATGCCTCGAGAAGCTCATCAGGGGTGAGCCGCGTCCCAACTTCAACGCACATATTAATAAAATCAGGCTGATTAACAACGCCCCACGCCTTTGTCTCATACATGCGGCTTTGCAACGTTACCGCAATGCCTGCCTCCGGCATTAGTTCTATGGCACGGAGACAGTTATTATGTCTGTCTCCAACGTTTGAGCCGATTCCGATGTATGCCTTCAGATTACTTTTCTCATTCTCTGGACGGCCTCTTTCATTCTCTCAACACCTACCGTAAGGGCAAATCTGATATAGCCCTCCCCTGCCGCACCAAAGCCGTTGCCGGGGGTGGCGGATATGCCGGCGTTCTCAAGCAGATGGACGGCAAAGCCTTCAGAATTAAACCCTGTGGGGACTTTTGCCCAGAGATAAAACGTTGCCTCCGGCTTCAGAGCATCTATGCCTATTGACCTGAGACCGTCGTACAGGGTGTCTCTGCGGGCGCGGTATGTGTCCCTGAGCGGCGCTAAGACAGTGTCGCCGGTATTGAGCGCGGCGATGCCCGCCTCCTGGACGGCCTGAAACACGCCGGAGTCAAGGTTGGTCTTTATCTTGCCAAGTCCAAAGATTATATCGGCATTGCCTGCGGCAAATCCTATCCTCCATCCAGTCATATTATATGTCTTTGACAGAGAATGAAGCTCTACGGCTACATCCTTGGCACCGTCAAGCTCGAGAAAGCTCATCGGCCTCTTTCTGTCGTAGTAATACATCTCCGTATATGCGGCGTCATGGCAGATGATAAAATTATGTCTATGGGCAAGCTCAATGGCCTCCATGAACTGCTCCCTGTTGCATACGGCGCTGGTAGGGTTATTTGGATAGTTTAAGAACATCAGCTTCGTCCGTTTAAGCACATCGTCGGGGATGACAGAAAAATCCGGGAAATAACCGTTTTCCTCCAGCAGCGGCATCAGGTATGCCTCGCCTCCGGCAAACATCGTCCCTATGGCATATACCGGATACCCCGGCGAAGGACACAACACGACATCCCCGGGGTTTACATAGGCAAGCGGCAGATGCCCAATGCCTTCCTTTGAACCAATCAGAGACAGCACCTCTGTCCCCGGGTCAAGCCTGACGCCGAAACGCCTTGAGTACCAGCTGGCAACCGCCTCTCTATAGCCCAACATGCCCTCGTAGGAGGGATATCGATGATGTTCCGGTTTTAGAGCGGCTGCCCTCAATGCCTCCACAATGTGGGCAGGCGTTGGAATATCGGGGTCTCCAATGCTCAGGTCGATTAAATCCACACCCTTGCCTCTCGCCTGTTTTTTCAGTTTGTCAATTTTATCAAATAAATATGGGGGCAGATGTTTTACCCTCTCCGCTAGTTCAATAGTACTTTTCATCTCAATCTCCAATAAGTTATAACATATTGCCGGTCATTGTCATAAACCAGTGAACGACATTATATACAAAACACACCTGTTCATACAATAACCCCGCCGCCAATAACCGTATCTTTGTCATAAAATACTGCACTTTGACCGGGGGCGGGAGGCCACTGTGGCGTCTCAAATACAACTCTTACCCTTAGAGTGTCAACACGGCTGACAACGGCGGGGCAATTCCTCCCGGCAGAGCGTATTCGCACATCGAGCACGGCAGGGAAACTAACGTCAACGAGCATATTCAATTCCCCCACAATACATTCGGAGGCGGCGGCATTGCACCGTGGGCCGACTTTAAGGGTATTCGTTGCCGTATCTATTCCAATGACATAGAGAGGCTCTTTGGCGGCTATGCCAATTCGCCGCCGCTGACCAAGCGTGTAGGCATAGAGGCCGTTATGCGTGCCTATTGTATTGCCTTCCATGTCTATAATCGGGCCTTGACGAAAGGGGGCGGCTGAGCGGCTGCCGCCATAGTAATCCCTTATGAACTTCCCGTAATCACAGCCGCCTATGAAGCATATCTCCTGACTTTCCGGGCGCGTGGCCGCGGGCAGGAGCAGCCCCTTAGCGATTTCACGCACTTCGTCCTTCGTCAACCCGCCAACGGGCAGGAGCAAACGGGACAATGTTTCACGCGTTAGCGCATATAGGAAGTATGATTGGTCTTTCTTCACATCTCTTGCCATTGTCAGGCGCTGGTTCAGTACCCCGGCATAGTGCCCTGTGGCTATGAAATCAAAACCCATGTCGTTTGCCATGTCCAGCAGCGCGGGGAATTTCACATATTTATTACATAAGATACAGGGGTTTGGCGTAAGTCCGTTTGAGTAGCCGGAGATAAACGGCTCAATGACTTTTTCCATAAACTCCACTCGCACGTCTTTAGTGGTATGTCCGATGCCAAGCATGGAGGCGGTTTTTGCCGCGTCGAGCGCTGAGTCAATGGAGCAGCAGGCATTAGTGCCTGAGTTAAATCTTGTCTCCCAGAATAAAAGGCTTAACCCGTGGACAATGAGACCTTCTTTCTGAAGTAACCAGGCACTTACGGAGGAATCAACCCCTCCGCTCATTCCAACAAGTACGCTTTTCATATGTTTTTTAACGCGCCGAATACTCTTTGAGTGCCAACCGGAGTTACTTGATTTCCACACATGTGTAACGTTCAACCTCATCGAGGAGACCCTTCATATCCTCGTCTTCCAACGCTATGCAGCCGGCAGTCCAGTCGTCGTTTCCACCGCCGTGGATCATGATAAGGTTTCCCATTGGCGTATCCTGCGGCGGCATTTTCATCCTCGCTATGGCCGACGTGATGCGGTTATAGTCTTTTAAGGAGATAATTCCATAACGCAGGCCGTCCCACGCGTCAAAAGAATTCGGGTAACTGAGGTGAAGAGACGGCAGCGCGGCAGAGGTCTTAGGATCAAGACCAAAGCGGCTGACAGGATTTATTTCGGCGATAAAGTAAACGCCTTCGGGGGTTTTGCGGTCACCCATTTTCGTCTTTGGATACAGGAACTTGTTAATAATAATGTTAAACTTATCTTTGGAAAATTTGACGACATAATCTCCGGCTATTACTGTTTCCCCGTAGGAATACATCTTAGGCTCCCCGCCTTCCCACTTGCCGTTATTTAAGCTATAGAGGGCGAGGGTCTTAGTTTTCCTATCGAGGGCAATCACCGCCTTGCCGCCCGATGCCTTACTCAGGGCATTGTCAATATTGTCATCGGTGTTTTCGATAAGGGCAAATTTGCCGTTGCCTTTGAGGATAAGATAGGCAAAAGAACGGGTAATTCTGCGCGTTTCTGCGCGCTGCCCGGCACCCTTGCCAAGTCCTACGGTGAATGTCCTTAATGCCTCCCAGCCGCTTGCCTTTCTGACAAAGACGGTCAGAGTTCGCAATTTCTTATCGATTACAACTTTCTTATCGCAACCGCCGCATAAATCAATTTTTACCTTATCTGACAAAAGCGGCACTCCTGAGCTGCCCTCTTTTTCTACCACCCAGAACTTTCTGCCCCTGATATCAAATCTAACCCAGGTAAGGCCGTCCTGATCCTGCCTCTCCTCCGGGGTTATCTCCATTGCCCGATAGAGCTGAAACATCACGTCAGAGGACAGCTCCGGCTCATCATGAACCGTAACATTGTCAACCGTGACCATGAGCGTCCCGGCAGCAAATGCCAAAGGCGTCCAAACCAACGCCGCAACCAGTAATATCGTTAACAGGATAAGTTTTCTCATAAGCCGATTAATTCGTAATTAAGCCGTAACAGTGAAATTCTAAATTATTGCAAGGGATTAAAACAACCTTACCAGCTCTGATTGTGAGAGTAGGGTTATAAGCGCGAATCACCTTTTAGCGGCACAGGCGCTGCCGCAGCAGCAGGTTTTCTTCCCGCGCGCCTTACTAAACGCCTCACGTCCTTCTTTGTATGACAATGCCGCGATAATCATAGCACCGGCTGAGTCAAACCAGCCAATGCCTGTAAGGGCGTACCCGATACTGCCTGAAAGCAGCACAATGGATAGATAAATGCAGGTACGGCTGCACGCGGCGTCTGAGAGTATTGCCTGAGAGTTCAGTTTCGTTCCAACTTTGACCTTAAAATGAACCAGCAGCCACATGGCCAATATAGAAATCAATGAGATAACAATCCCCCAGAAGGCGGTACTGGGGTGTTTTCCCTGAATAATATTAATAACCGATGAGACGGTAAGTCCAGCCGCGAGGATATAAAAGGCGCCGCCTGTGGTTTTGAGGGCCTGCCGTTGGAATAGGTCCATGTCGCCGTCAAGGTTTTGCCGAATCCTCACCGTCATATGCCAGACGCCTATGCCTGAGACGGCCTCGACAAATGAATCAAGTCCAAATCCAAACAGAGAAAGCGCATCGTCCTCAAAGCCAAAATAGACAGAGACCAGACCTTCAAGAATATTATAAAAAACGGTGATTACAGCAAGAAGAAGCGCCCATTTGTAGAGCTTATGAAAAGAAGAGACATTATCATCCATCACGATATATTTATTATAGCCAAATGCCGTGGGATTAATCTATGGCTGAGGTTATTGAGCACGGTAAATTTGTTCATAAAACAAGTTTTCATTGGAAATTGCAATGATTTCTGAACTGTTCTTTTCTTATTCCGTCATTCCAGCCTCATTTTGTCATTCCGGCTTGTCTGGGAGGAGTGCAGCTTGTTTTCTGAAAACTAGACAGAAGAATCCTTTTTGTATAATGGACCCCAAAAACTGGACAACATGTTAAGTTACAGAAAGAGAAGAAAGATGGAGGTCCAAGGATACTATGAAGACGAAATATGCGTCGGCATTTAAGGCAAAGGTAGCAATAGAAGCGAT
>JADFYO010000072.1 GCA_015233015.1 Nitrospirota bacterium
TCCAATTGCCCGATACCTTTGAGACTGATCCCTTCTTCCCTTTGCTCGTCATCATGAACCTCCTTCTTTCGGCTCATTATGACAGCTAACTTTTCTCTTGTAAAGATGCGGTTTTCTTGACGCTTACCCTTCAACAGCAGTAAGACGGCCTTCCAAATTTAGCAAATCTTCTTTAACGGCGGCAATTTTTTCGTTAAGACGGCCTTCCGACTTTGCTAAATCTTCTTTAACAGCGGCAATTTTTTCGTTAAGGCGGCCTTCCAAATTTGCTAAATCTTCTTTAACGGCGACAATTTTTTCGTTAAGGCGGCCTTCAGACTTTGCTAAATCTTCTTTAACGGCGGCAATTTTTTCGTTAAGACGGCCTTCCGACTTTGCTAAATCTTCTTTAACGGCGGCAATTTTTTCGTTAAGGCGGCCTTCAGACTTTGCTAAATCTTCTTTAGTGACCAGTTCATTAGTTAATTCCTCTTTAATCTCCGCTTTTTTCTGAACGACGACGGTTTCGGCTCTTCTTTCGATAGCGTCAAAAGAGGCAGTTATGATTTTCCCTACTTCACGGGCATCTTCTTTGCCGACCTTCCTTTCAAGCAGGTCATATATTTCTACCGGTAATGTCGTAGGCATGATTTCATTATAACCCTACAGCAGAGGAGAAATCAATTCTCGGATAATTTGTCAAATCTATTTTGAACATTGTGAAAAGCCTGTCTCTGACGTCTGACGTAGTGCTGCTTTAACTAAGCAGGCCATAAAATACTGGATTCCCGCTCGAAGGCGGGAATGACAGAAAGGGAAACCTTTCACCTGGGATTTGTCATTCCTGAGATGTCAAATGCAACATGTACTGTTTTAGTGTTCGTAAGAGACTGTTCAACCAACGTATAAATTACGATACTCTTCCTCGGCAAAATCGTCAGTCATTCCCGCTATATAATCGATAATAGCTCTTATGAAGTCGCCGTCATAAAAAAGATATGGAAAGAGAATATCCATATCTCCTTTTGGAATTAATCGAAAATTGATTTTACCGCCGATGTTTAACGATATATCTTTTAATAATCCAATAACTTCACCCATCAGCCTATTATTCATCGTGTCGACTATATTCTCAGGTAATCTCCGATTAGTACCAGTCGATTTAATCCATCTTACAAAATGTTCTGGATCTCTATCTAATTCTAGCTTCTTTATATGCGCATAATGTTCAAATACTGAATCCGGCAACTGCCTGATGCTATTGAGATATGCATTAAATAATTTCCTTATAATATATTCTCCCTTTTTGTCCATACGGTTAACAGCATATGTATTCATTACATAGTCGTCCTTTAGTTTCTTCAACGTATGAAAGGCATCAGATATTATTTTATTATCAGGCAATATATAATCATTCAATACCAGTTTATTGTCTTCAATGATAGGATCGAATCTCTTGAGCCCATTTCTAAACTGAATTACAACAATTGAAATGAAATGATTTAATAATGAAGAGTATACTTGAGAGTTACGTGTCTTTTTATGTGTAGCAGGAATACTAACTGGATCTCTTACCTTATCATTTTGTAAAATAACTGATAGTTCAGGTTTAGCCATTATGTCTTCATATTTCAGAACACCTACTTCAAGACCATCATGTATGTCATGAGTAACCTGTGCTATTTCGTCGGAAATATTAACAATTTGGCCTTCTACGGACACAGAATGTTCTTTATCTATATGCAAATCATTAAATATTCCATTCATAAGACCAGGATATAGATATTTATCCTTTTTATCTTTTAGATATATTTTTGTATGTTTAAGTATTCCCTCTAATGTCTGAAGAGTTAAATTAAGACCATGCTTGCAATAACTTATATGGTAACATTCTAAAAACGATAACACCCGTACGCTCTGATAATTATGTTTAAAATTAGCACTATCATACATTTTATTCCTGTTGCCCAAAACCTCAACTATTCTTCCAGGCAAGGGCTCATTTCCCATCAGAATCCTATCAAGCTGTGTTTCTCCTGCGTGACCAAATGGTGAATGCCCGATATCGTGTCCATAAGCTATTGCTTCAACGAGTTCTTCGTTCATGCCTAGTTGCCTTGCAATGGCCCTCGCAATTGTAACAACTTCTATTGTATGGGTTAAGCGTGTTCTCTGCTGCTCATTACCTTTATATGAAATGTATAGCTGTGTCTTATGCATAAGTTTTCTAAATGAATTGCAATATACAATCCTATCCCTGTCTCTTGCATAAAGTGAACGATAACTCGAACCATCTTTTTCATCATAAAGAGAGAATTTCCTTTCGGCATATGCATTTTTTTGTGCGAGCTTATGTAATGTGCTATCATACACACGCGTAAATTCTGCATCCTCTTCGTTATGACCCTCGTTTCCCATAATGCCCTCCTTTCAATATATATATTCTCTGCTCAAAGCACAACAACAATAGTCATCTCCACAATGGAATATTATCCCATTAATATACACACATTGATTACTAATGTCAAAATAGAAATAATAGATACAATATAAATGATACAATATAAATTATGCTATGTTACGAGAACGTAACTGTATAAGGTTACGTAACGGTAACGCTGATTATAACGATAATATACATAAGAGCGCGTTATTAAATAATAATATTTAGTAAGTCGTGGCTAATAAGAAAAAATGATAGATGCTGCCGTCAGTGTTTGTTGTTTTGTCTTCAATATAAATCGTACTTGATAAACCGTACTTGTTCTTACAAATCTTTGTACTGTGGTGATTGCGGGCAGTGTTCGTGCTATGTTATAATTCATATTGTTAAGAAAACGTTGTGTAGCATGTATCATGTTATAAGTTTATGAGGAGGATGTCTTATGCCGAGGAAGGTTTTAGCACTTGTTCTTGCGGGGGGTGAAGGGCGGAGGCTTTTTCCTCTTACCGCTATGCGTTCCAAGCCGTCTGTGCCATTCGGGGGAAGGTACAGGGTTGTTGACTTTGTCCTAAGCAATATCATCAATTCAGGAATCTATTCAATCTACTTATTAGTCCAGTACAAATCCCAATCCCTAATCTCGCACATTCAGGATAATTGGAATCAGACTTCTGTATCGCGCGACCAGTTCATTACTATTGTACCGCCTCAGATGCGAAAGGGGCTGGAGTGGTTTCAGGGGACTGCCGATGCGGTGCTTCAAAACGTTAATCTTATTCAGCAGTATGCGCCGTCGCATGTGGTGATATTTGGTTCTGACCACATCTATCGTATGGACATTGGGCAGATGCTTGACTTTCATGTCGAGCGCGGCGCCAAAGTTACTGTCGCGGCCATACCCGTGCCTATTGACCAGGCGTCGGCATTTGGTGTTATCAAGGCTGCTGCTGACAGCCGTATCGAACGATTTGAGGAAAAACCCAAAAACCCGTCCCATATGCCTGGTGACCCGACGAAGGCATTCATCTCCATGGGCAATTACATATTCGACACCGATGTACTTCTTACCTCTCTCGCGGACGCGCAGAAAAAGAGTGAACACGACTTTGGCGGCTATGTCCTGCCATCGCTTGTCGGTTCGGGCGGCCTATTCGCCTATGATTTCTCGCAGAATATAATCCCCGGCGCAAGAGCCTACGAAGAGATCGGCTATTGGCGTGATGTTGGGACGATTAAGGCATATTGGGAATCTAACATGGACATGCTCGATGAAGAGCCAATTTTCGACATTTATAACAATAAATGGCCAATTCACCCGACGATATCGTTTACGCCGCCTGCCAAGATAATCAGCGGCGATATTCAGAACAGTTCTATATCAAATGGCGTAAGAGTAAAAGGAGCTGCTATAAAACACTCGATTATCAGAAGCAGCGTAGTAATTGAAGAGGATGTCGAAATAACGGATTCGATTATCCTTGAGCGCGTCCACATCAAAAAAGGCGCCAAACTTAAAAAGGTCATCATTGACAAGAACAACACCATAAACGAAGGCGAGACACTCGGCTTTGACAGCAAGAAAGACCGCTTCAGGATGCACATAGATGAGTGCGGCATAGGGATTCTCCCAAAGACCATCTTGTAGTTGAGAATTATTTAGTTGAGGGCTATTTAGGATATGATAAATTAGGATATGATAAAAGTGATGGGAACATGGTTATAAACAAGACTCTGGTTTTCAGTACGCGTGGGAGCGGGCACCTTATTGACATTACTAATCATGTCAACGGTGTCCTTGCGGAGTCAGGGGTTCATAACGGTATTCTGACGGTATTTGTAGTTGGCTCGACCGCGGCCATTACGACTTTAGAGTATGAGCCGGGGCTGATAAAAGACATGACGGAGCTTTATGACAAACTTGCTCCTGCGAACAAGCGTTATGCGCATGATGAAACATGGGGCGATGCAAACGGCTTCAGCCATGTACGTGCGGCGCTTCAGGGACCAAGTCTCACAGTTCCGTTTGAAGATGACAGGTTATTCCTCGGCACATGGCAGCAGATAGTGCTTGCGGACTTTGACCACAGACCGCGCAGCAGGTCAGTGGTAGTAAATATAATTGGTGAATAGTTATAATTGGTGAATAGTTCTGTAAATAGTAAGCATACCTCGGAGGCAGACATGGAGATAAAGATAATAAAACCAGCGCAGGAAGACCTCGAGAGCCGCGGTGTAGAGGACTGGCCTATATGGCAGAAGGAAGCCTCTGTTTTTGACTGGCACTACAGCGACACTGAAGAGTGTTATATACTTGAAGGCCAAGTCACCGTGTCAACGAAAGACGGGAAGAAAGTGGAATTTGGGAAGGGCGATTTCGTAACATTCCCGAAGGGGCTGTCATGCACATGGGAAATCAAAGCACCCATAAGAAAGCACTATAATTTCAAGTAGTCTACAAGTAGTCTATCAGTATATCTAGTTTTTTACATAATCTTTTAGAAGTACGAGGTCAAGGAGGGTTACCCTCCTTGCGGGAGTTTGAGGGCGGCGCCCTCGATGTCTTAGGGCGTGGGTGTTGATAAATATTAGGTGATACGGTATAATGAAGATATGGAGGGCACGGCTATGGATGAAAGACCATTAACGAAACAAGACTTAATAGAAGTATTAAAAGATGTATTAGCGCCGATTGTATCAAGATTGGACTCCGTGGATACGAGATTGGACTCTGTGGATACGAGATTGGACTCTGTGGATACGAGATTGGACTCTGTGGATACGAGATTGGACTCTGTGGATACGAGATTGGACTCTGTGGATACGAGATTGGACTCTGTGGATAAAAGATTGGACTCCATTGAGCGTGAACTGGCGACAAAGCCTGACCGTGATGAGGTACGCTTTATGCTGAAGCAGGAAATAGAGCCGCTCAAGAGAGAGGTGTCGCAAAAACCGGACCGTGAAGAAGTGAGGGGAATAGTACACAGTGAAGTTGAAAAGGTTCGCTTGACCTTTGCGTAATAGGGAAGATAATTTTTTATGCTGGATATGCACCTAAGTTCTTATCTTTTCAATAAAATCCCGTGTTTTAAGACCTTTTTCAAGCCGGTAGCGGATATGCAGGTCAAGCAGCATATTTAATTCTTTTGCCAAAGTGGTCGTTGGAACAACGCGATTTAGCTTATTCCAATCCCAAAGACGCAGCGTCTCAAATAATTTTATTGCTCCCTGAGAAAGTTCAAATTCATTTACAGGGTTGTTTTGGCCGCCGCAGTTATCGCACAATACTGAGCCTTCCCGAAAGTGAAACCTCCTTCCGGTACTCTCACACCGCCCGCATCCGCTTAACCTTGGCATAAAACCTGCGGCTGCAAGCATCTTTATCTTATAGCAGAGTATTGCCTTTGGATTTTTGCAGTCCGCCTCCTGCATTTTCAGCGTATCTATCAGCATGTTAAAGAGTCCAGGCTGCCTGACATGCTCGGGAATGAGCATAGATGTCATCTCAAATATCTCAGATATTCTGAGAAAGCATCCCAGCTCTTCCCGTAATTTCTGAAATGGATGGATGATATCGGCCTGAATGAGTTTTGGAAGCTCGGCGTTTTCCTTTCCCCAGAGACTAAGCCGTATATATGAAAACGGTTCCAGGGCCGAACCAAACCTGCTTTTAGTTTTCCTGGGACTTTTGGCGAATGCGCGTACAAATCCTTTCTCGCGGGTGAAAATTGTCATAATCATATCGGCCTCTCCGAATGGGAGGCCCTTAAAGACGATGCCTTCGGCTCTGAAGCGCATTACATGATATTGCCGAAGTCTTCAGGTTTGAGGTTTTTAAGCCATTCTTCAAGCTCGTCGGTGTTTCTGCGTTCGATGACGGTATCTTCTACGAAGATAGGGGAATTTGTTCTGAGGGCAACGGCGACGGCATCGCTTGGGCGCGAGTCTATCAGCCTTTCGGTTTTACCGTCTGCTACATAGAGCGTGGCATAGTATGTGTTGTCTATAATCTCATGGACGATAACCTTCGTCACCGACATGTTAAGCTCCTCTATGATATTCTTGACGAGATCGTGCGTAAGCGGGCGCGGCGTTACCACCTTACCGAGGGCGAGGGCAATTGAGTCGGCCTCCGGTTTACCTATCCAGATTGGCAGCGTCTCCTCTCCTTCTACTGCCTTTAAGAGGAGTATGTACATACCGCTTCTCGGGTCGAATAACAGTCCATCGACTTTCATCTTAATAACCATCTTATTTAAACCCCAGCTCGTTCAACGCGGATATATCTTTTCGCCAGTTCTTTTTCACCTTTACGTACAGTTCCAAATAAACCCTTGCACCGGCAACATCCTCTATCTCTTTACGGGCCTTAGTGCCGACGGCCTTGAGCGTCCTGCCGTGTTTTCCTATTATTATACCCTTTTGGGTAGGCTTTTCGACAAAAATATCTGCGCTTATTGAAATAAGGCCGCTCTTTTTTTCCTGCCATCTGACGACATCCACGGCTATGGAATGGGGGATTTCGTCATGGGTGTAGTCCATCAGCTTTTCTCTTATGATTTCTGAGGCCATGAACCGCTCAAACAAGTCGGTTACTACCTCATCGGGATAGTACTTCGGTCCCTCAGGCAGATAATGCAAAGTCTCCTTTATAAGGTCATCGACACCACCGCCATTTTTTGCGGATATGGGTATAATCTCGGCAAAGTTGAGAAACTTTCTGTACTCATCGATAACAGATAACAGCACCGGTTTATCCTTGATCATATCTACCTTATTTATAACAAGAAATAAGACCTTCTTCGCATCCTTCAACATATTAATAACGGAGATATCGGCCTCATCCGGCGCTGTGGGGTTTACGACGAGATATATGAGTTCCACCTCGCTTACGGTATCTAGTGAGGCCTTTAAGATAAAGCGCCCCAGCGTATGTAACGGCGCATGAATGCCCGGCGTATCAAAGAGAACGATTTGACCATTATCCACATTTTTAACGCCCATTATCCTGTTTCTGGTTGTCTGGGGCCTTGAGGTGACGATGGCTAATTTCTGGCCGGTTATCATATTTAACAGAGTAGATTTCCCGACATTGGGTTTTCCCATGATCGCAACAAATCCCGAGCGAAAAACAGAAGGAGTATTTGATGTAAGAGTCACCTTATACCAGCTTCTGCAAGGCCGTTTTAATCCTGTCAAGGCCGTTGCTTATTTTTTCCATCGAGGTCGCATATGACATCCTTATATATCCCTCGGCGCCAAAGGCACTGCCGGGCACGAGGGCAACGGCGGCCTCTTCAAGCAGATAAAGGGCCAAATCCGAAGAATTATTTATCTCCATTTTAGGGGCTTTCCGGCCAAGATATGGTTTAATATTGGCAAAGGCATAAAACGCCCCCTGCGGCATCTTACACGACACGCCGTCTATAGCGTTTAATTCCTCAACCAGAAACTTACGCCGCTTATCAAACTCCCTGAGCATGACGGGGATGAAGTCCTGCGGGCCGTTAATGGCCTCGAGGGCGGCCTTCTGAGAAATCGAAGTTGGGTTTGAGGTCGATTGGCTCTGAATATTCTCCATAGCCTTGATTATCGCCGCGTCGCCGGCGGCATAGCCCACGCGCCAGCCGGTCATGGCATAGGATTTCGAGAAACCGTTTATGACGATTGTGCGCTTTTTGATCTCGGGGGAAATCGAGGCGATACTCGTATGTTTGAGCCCATCATAGAGAAGCATCTCATATATCTCGTCAGATATGACATAAATATTGTTTTTGACGGCGATCCCGGCAATTGCCTCTAACGCCGTCCTATCATAAGTAAATCCGGTAGGATTAGAAGGATAATTCAGCACAATGGCCTTAGTCCTTTTAGTAACGGCCTTAGAGAGCATCTCCGGCGATACGGCAAACGAATCCTCTTCGCGCGTTTCGACAATAACCGGCACGGCGTCGTTCAGAAGCACCTGATCAGGATAAGACACCCAATACGGGGCCGGGATAATGACCTCATCCCCTGCGCTATAGAGTGCCTGGGCCGCATTATACAGAGAATGTTTTGCTCCAACCGAGACAAGTATCTCATTCGGTTTATACTGTAACCCATTATCTTTGAGCAGTTTTCCGGCGATAGCGTTTTTGAGTTCCGGAATGCCACCGACCGGTGTATATTTTGTAAACCCTTCGTTGATGGCCTTAATAGCCGCGGCTTTTATATTGTCAGGGGTGTCAAAGTCAGGTTCACCGACGGCGAAGCTGATTACGTCGATGCCGGCCGCCTTCATCGCTTTAGCCTTCGTATCGATGGCGAGTGTTGCTGAGGGTTTGACTTTCTTTGCTCTGTCAGAAATCATATTTCTCAAGACCTCGTTTAGATTATTATTTACTCAGAAAGATTATAACAGAAAATCAATGTAAAAAGACATAACGCTGACCGCTTGTTGACCGATAGTGCTTCAGTCTTTTACTCCCATGTAAAGCCTAATTCCTGAGCAGTCATGTCAGCTACTCTTTTATCTTCTGCTATAGCCATATGCTTATACCACCGGTGTCCAGAAAACACAGCGTCGGCAGCTATTGACTTGCTGTGCCCTGATAGCCTTCGCACAGAGTTATTTTGCCATTCAAACACGCAAACGGGAACTTCTGGGGGAGAGCATAAATCTCATTGAGCGCCTGAGTGCCAGAGAAAAACTTGTTGCCACAGAAACAGAGCTTTCACAGATAATTTATGAAAGAGGCGTTGATAGTCAGGGGTTCGGAAGAATAAGAAGCAAGGGGGACTCTGCCCTGTTTGTATCCATTTTTTTGGAGATACAGTTATTTAACAGGCGAATAGTAAAGAAAAATTGACCAATAGTGTGGTAAAAAAATATTGACAAGCATGGATAAGCTAATGTAACCTGACAATATTAGTTCTGATTCGATTGTAGTGTAAGAATGATGGTAAAGTTGAAGATATGATCAACGCTATTAATAGGAGGGCCGATATGATAAAATTCAATGTGGTTCTGTTTTTTTTGTCGTCGGTGTTTTTGTTGTTTGCCAGTACACAGGATGTTTATGCCAACGGTAATGACGAAGCAATTACAACAAATGCGGCGGCGTCTGGAAACTATACGGCCACCCAAACACAAGTGGGGAGTTCTTCCACTATTAGTGTAACATATACCGCCGCTATATTCGCTGGCGCCGGTTTTGATATTCCATCGACAACAGATTCAATAACGGCAGGCTCATCGGAGTATTCAATAATAAGCGATACGTGTGCCGCAGGTTTTAGTAAGAGTGCATCATGCACGATAACTGTCAGATATACGCCCACATCGGTAACAAGCTCAACAGGAACTTTACGGGTTATTCTGACAAATCCCGGGGGGGGAGTTTTCTACGTAGCCAACGGCCCGTTTACAACCAATAGTGGTAGTGGCGTCGGCAACTCGAATTTAACCACAACTGTAACTCTCAATCCCAATGCGACAGCAATGGCCGCACCAACAATGAATGAATGGGGAATGATAATTTTCATGGTAACCGGAGGGGTTGCCTCGGTGTATTATTTGAGAAAGAACTTGTATA
Source organism: Nitrospirota bacterium (assembly GCA_015233015.1). Taxonomy (GTDB): domain Bacteria; phylum Nitrospirota; class Thermodesulfovibrionia; order Thermodesulfovibrionales; family Magnetobacteriaceae; genus Magnetominusculus. Next base: position 10,000 of record JADFYO010000072.1, read on the forward strand.
ATTAACCATAGAGATGCAGCATTGCCGACAAAACAATTTGTTTTGCTGAAACAACCAGTGACTAAAGTACTTGATAAGACAGACAAGATACATATACACTATCAGAAGTGTCCTACGTTTTATCCAGTGAAGAGAGGGTTGGAGAGGTTTATTATGAAAGAAGAGGATACCGTTGAGGATATTATCGTCACTAACTGAATGGAGGGCCGGTATGAGAAAATTCAATGTGGTTCTGTTTTTTTTGTCGCTGATGTTTTTGTTGTTTACCAGTACACAGAATGTTTATGCCGGCTGTAGTTCAGAGGTAATTACAACCAATGCAGCAGCATTAGGCAACTATACAGCCACTCAAACACAAGTGGGGAGTTCTTCCAATATTAGTGTCACATATACCGGCACCGCCAGTGGTGGTGGTTTCAATATTCCGTCAACGACAGATTCAATAACGGCAGGCTCCACTGAGTGGTCGATAACTGGCGATACTTGTGCTGCAGGTTTTGGTAAAAATGCCTCATGTACAATAACCATCAGATATGCACCCACATCGGCAACCAGCGCAATTGGTACCTTACGGGTCATACTGGGTGGGGGGGCTGGTACCTACACTGCCGCCGGAAGTGGCCCATTTACAACTAGTAGTGGTTCAAATAGCTGCGTCACGGCCTTCACCACAACGGTAACCCTCAATCCCAATGCAATAGCAGCAGTGGGTGCACCAACAATGAATGAAGGGGGAATGATAATTTTCATGGTAATCGGCGGGTTTTTCGCGGTGTATTATTTAAGAAAGAAGTTGTATAATTAACCATATTTTGTTGCTTCAAAACAGGTGACCGTCGTTTCGGCCATCAGAACTTCAAGTATTTATAACGGGGGAAGGGCTATTTTCAGCCGCCGCGTCTTTTTAAGAATAGTGGCTGGTGCGGGTGTGTGCGGTCTCTCGCTTATATTAGCGGGGAAGACTGTCTTACATAATGACCCTGCCGCAGAGAACAACCAGACGATAAAGGATTTCCTCGATATCCTTATTCCGGAAGATGGCAGTCCCTCGGCGTCACAGCTTGGTATCGATAAAATAGTGATCGACGAAATCAATAGAAATAAGGATCTTCTGGAGCTTACGGGCAAGTTTTTCGTCTGGTTGGAGGCAGCCTCAAAGAAGGCATTTGGAACGGGCAGGTTTAGCCGTCTTAACGACAGCCAGCGCCAACAGATTGTAGCCGAGGCTGCGGAAAGCGCAGAGGGAACAGTCCCAAGGACTTTCTTTTATGTAATTCTGAGAGGGGCTTTTTACCATTATTACGCAAATCCGTTGAGCTGGAAATACCTGAGCTATAACGGGCCGCCTCAGCCTGTGGGTTTTCCCGATCAGGCAGAGCCGCCCCGGTTGAGTTAAATGAGCGGTTCTGATTTTGACGCCATAGTTATAGGTTCCGGCGCCGGGGGAGGGGCTATGGCATGGGCGCTCTCCAGTAAGAAAATAAAAGTGCTGCTGCTTGAAAGCGGCCCGGCGTATGACCCATTCAAGGATTATCTTTTAGATAAACCACAGTGGGAACAGACCGATTTCCCATATAAGGCAAACAGCAAGGGTAAATATTCCTTTGGACAGATGCAGGAACTCGATAAGCGGTTTGCCGATTTCGAGACCTTTAACCACGTATTGGGCAAGCTGTTTAAAACCGGTATCAGGGCTACCGGCACGTATGGCCACGTAAAGGGAGTGGGCGGAACTACGCTTATGTATAGTGGAGAGGCGCATAGAATGAACCCTGAGGCGATGAAGATGAAAAGCCGCTTTCAGGCCGCCGCAGACTGGCCTTTCGATTATAAGGAACTGGAGCCGTACTATTGTATTGCCGAACAGATTGTGGGAGTTGCCGGACCAACTGCAGACGATGCAAAACGCTACCGCAGCAAACCCTACCCGCTTCCACCTCACAGGCCAAGTTACGGAAGTTCAAAAATACAGGCAGGCTGCAGGAAACTTGGCATGAACTTTGTGTCTAACTCCCTTGGAATTTTATCCGCGCCATACGATGGCCGTCCCCCGTGCAATTACTGCGGCGGCTGTAACCGCGGCTGCCAGAGAACCGACAAGGGAAGCGTTGACAGGACATTTATACCTAAGGCTGTTGCCACGGGATACTGTACATTACGCGCAGGCTGCCAGGTTACAGGCATAGAGGCGGGTGACAATGACAGGATAAAGTCTGTCAGCTATGTGGACAGCAAAGGAAATATCCAACAGGTAAGCGGCAGGATTGTTGTCGTTTCATGCGGCGCAATCGAGACGCCGCGGCTTTTGTTAGCCTCAAGTGGAAGGCACGCCCCCGACGGTTTGTGTAACGAATCAGGTATGGTCGGCAAAAACTTTATGGAGACCCTATATGCTATTACATCAGCCCTGCATGATGAGAGATTAGCGAGTTACAGGGCCGCCTCGGCAGACATTATATGCTGGGATTATAATAACCCCGACGCTATTAAGGATGTCATCGGGGGCTGCCGTTTTTCAGCCGCAACCGCAGAAGCAGGTTTTGCCGGTCCGCTGAATTATGCGCTCCGGGTTGCAAAGGGCTGGGGTAAAGGGCATAAGGAACAAATGAGACAAACCTTCGGCAACGTAATCTCAGTCGCGGCCATCGGTGAGTTTTTACCAAACACAAAGTCCTATATCGATTTAGACCCTGCGGCTAAGGATGCCTCCGGTATCCCGATAGCAAGAATAAATACATATAACACTGAGATGGATTTAATGAGACTCCGGTTTATGATGGAGACTTCACGTCAAATCCTTTTCAGCTCAGGGGCCGGTAAGATTATTGAGCAGATCAGTACGTACGACAGCTTTACATCGTCTCACGTATTCGGCACATGCCGAATGGGGAAAGACAGCAGGGACTCCGTACTAAACGCATATTGTCAAAGCCATAGATGGAAAAACCTCTTTGTCGTGGACGCAAGCGTATTCCCAAGTTCCGGCGGCGGTGAATCTCCAAGTCTGACAATTGAGGCGTTGGCTATAAGAACCGCCGGCTATATCGCTGAAAACAAATCAACGTGACCGCGTCTCACATAAACGCCCTTGACTGGATGCCCTCGATGTAGCCCGTCATACCCACAGAGTGTTGGACGGCGTTTCCCTCGTCCGTGTCGATGTGCATGTCGAGCTTGAACTGGGGGTTTACCCTTATCAGGACGTCCCCGAAGATAAGCTCCCTGTTGCTCTTTATCTTGACAAGCACGACATCCCTGTCCCTCAGGCCAAAGCGCAGGGCGTCCTCCGTTGACATGTGTATGTGTCTTCGTGCGCATATGACGCCTTTTTCTAACTTTAACTGCCTCCCTTCCGTCCCCTCGAGCGTAATGCCCGGAGTACCGTCTATATCCCCTGAGTCTCTGACCGGGGCGTCTATGCCCAGCTTAAACTCCTCTGTCCTCGAAATTTCCACCTGGCTGTCCTTTCTGAACGGCCCTAGTATTCTGACCTTATCTACCCGGCCCTTATGACCTATGAGATTTACCGTTTGCTCGGCGGCAAACTGTCCGGGCTGGCTAAGCGGCACCCTCGGCGTCAGGGTCTTCAGCGGGCCAAACAATTGTTCGAATGCCGCCGGGGTCAGATGCACATGATGTGCCGAAACGTTAACCGGTATGGGCATGTTCTTGTAGTCTTCAATTCTGTTTTTCGACGAATTAAACCTGCCCATCGCATGAAGGGTCTCTCTGGCTATCATCTTCTTTTCATCAGGCTGGATTACGAGGATTTTTGTCCTGGATTTCTCGTCTGAGATATCTTCCACCTGCATGACGACAGGTCTGTTCATCTTGTTTGCTTCGCTGTCTATGATGGTTCCAAATCCCTCAAATCCCTGGCATATCCTCGCCCTGATTTCATATGAACCAGCCCCAATTCCGCCTGTGAATACCAGGACATCGAAGCCTCCTAATGCCGCTGCATAAGCGCCAATGTATTTCTTTACCCTGTAACAGAACATCCTGATAGCAGTTTCGGCCATCACATTTCCATTTTCCGCCGCTGTTAGTATATCAGTCATGTAGGCGCTTACGCCGGACAGGCCCTTCATGCCGCTTTCGCTGTTCAGGATCCTGTTAAGCTCCTCAGGCATGTAACCTACCTTCATAAGGTAGAACAGTAAACCCGGGTCGATGTCCCCGCTTCTGGTTCCCATTATCAGCCCCTCTAACGGGGTTATACCCATGCTGGTATCGATACTCCTGCCATGGTCTATGGCACATACCGAAGAGCCGTGCCCCAGATGGCAGGAGATTATCTTAAGTTCCTTAACCTGACGTTTTAAGTACTCGGCAGCCTTTAACATGACATAATTGTGGTTTGTACCATGAAACCCATACCTGCGAATGGATTCGTCTCTGTTAAGGCTTTTTGACAGGGCATACCGGTAGGCGTGTTCGGGCATATTTCTGTGAAACGCGGTATCAAAAACAGCCACATGGGTTGCCGATGGAATGAGCTTAATCATGGCCTCAATCCCCGCCAGGTTAAATGGATTGTGCAGGGGGGCCAATATACCAAACCCTCGGATACAGGTTATCACGTTTTCGTCTATGACTACTGAACTGTGAAATATGTTTCCGCCGTGAACCACTCTATGACCTACGGCCTTTATTTCTTCAATATTTTGCAAATATCCATTTTTGGGGTCGGTGATGGTGGTTATCATGGACTTTAAGGCCGCCGATATATCCTCGAGGGGTTCATGCTGCTCCATGCCGCCAAGCGGAGAGTGTGTAATGTGTGAGGAGTCGGGGCTGCCAATCCTTTCAATAAGTCCATCCACAAGCGGCATGCTGTAGGCCGTATTAAACAACGTATATTTCAGAGAGTTGCTGCGGCTGTTAACCACCAGGATTTTTATTGGGTCAACGGCTGAGGAAAAATCCAGATCATACGGGTCCTTGTTTACCTTTATCGCCTTCTCCCTCGCCTCATCCCACGCAGTCTCCGTTTGTCTCTTGATCAAACGCTTTGTAATCATCTGGACAAACCTTGAAAGGCTCTTTTGATTTCTTGCGAATATCTCAGAAATTATTTCTCTTGGGATACGAACCAGCAGGGCATTGTCCGCCGCTATAACGTCAACACCCGAAGGCTCTCCGGTAATAATGGACATCTCTCCAAATATCTCTCCACGTGCTGTTGTGGCAATTGATTTCCTGTTTTCCTCGTCGTCGTTCAGAACTATATCAACCTTTCCCTCGTAAACAATCCACAGGTACCTGCCTATTTCCCCATGTCTTTTGATCTCGGTGCCTTTTTTATATTCGACCGTCTCTGAGTTTTGAGAGAGATAGGTGATTTCTTCCTTCGATAAATCTTCAAACTGTTTGATTGACGACAAAAACCTGATTAAATCCATCTGATGCCTCCTTAAAATACCGATAGGGCTATTATAAAATACCCCTGAGGTTATTAACAACAGCATGCCAGCGCTTTATCGCTCCGACATGCCGCATATTGACGGGCTGATACCTGACAGTTTTACCCGCCTTTTATTTGACACTAGTTATTTCTGATTGTTATAATATTTCAAGCGTTACCTTAAGGCGGGTGTACAATAGGCGTCATAAGAAAATTGAAGGATATAGACCGTGCGAATTTTTAAAATATGGAGGAGAAAATGAAAACTAAATGGTCAGTGTCGATAATTCTATCTACAGTTATTATAATGGCTGCCGCATCTTCATCTTACTCAGGAGTGTCGGGATTGTGTGATAACGTTACAGACACTGGGCTTACAGGCGTTGCTGTAAACGTTGTGAAAATGCTTGACGGCACATTGAGGGCATACTACGAAGCAACCTCTTCGGGGAGTATTGTTATGTCCTCGGCAAGTTCGACAGACGGCGTGTCATGGACGAAGGAGCAGGGTGTGCGCTACAGCGCCGTTGGAGATTCAATAGAGAAATTTGCATCCAATCCCTGGGTGTTTATAACTACCGACAGCCGCTACAGAATGATCTACGAATGCAAAGACACTGTGGACACAGATCCATCATCTACGACGGGTAACAGACGTTTTTGCAGTGCAATCTCAACCGATGGTCTTAATTTCACACATGAGGGCCTTGTCATGGATGGCACCTCCGCAGACATTAATCCACAGACAGGAAATTACTTCCTCAGCGTCCCCTCCGGGATAAGAGATGGCAATGGCCGTCTGAAAATGGCATTCGTCTCCGACGGCAGCGACATTCGTACTGCAACCTCGACCGATGAAGGACTTCATTGGACACGAGATAATGCCACCGCACTAAAGAGCGTAGATCCTGCCCTCTTCAAGCTTAAAAACGGCAGGTACGCTATCATCTACAACGACTGGTCAACCCCTGCTGTCAAAGCCAAACAGATTGGCTATGCTACCAGCGCCGATGGTTTAATCTTTACTGCAGACAATACCTCCGTAGTAACTATGACAGGAGACTATCAAAACTCCGATCCCGAGGTTATGATCATGCCAGATGGACGGCTCAGACTTTATTTCAGTGCAGGGAGTGCCTCTCAGAATAAATCGATCTATACGTGCATTCTACCCCCATATTATTATCCGCATCCCGGCAGAGACTTCAACGGCGATGGTAAGAGCGACATCCTATGGCAGAACTCTTCTACCGGTGCCGTCGCCTTATGGCTTATGGACAATGCCACGATTAAGAGTTACGGGAGCGCCGCCTCATCTATAGACTCCACGTGGCAGTTAAAGGGTGTCGGAGACTTCAACGGCGATGGTAAGAGCGACATCCTATGGCAGAACTCTTCTACCGGTGCCGTTGCCATATGGCTTATGGACAATGCCACGATTAAGAGTTACGGCAGTGCCGCCTCATCTATAGACTCCACATGGCAGATAAAGGGTGTGGGAGACAGTTAAAGTTAGAAAAAGGCGTCATATGCGCACGAAGACACATACACATGTCAACGGAGGACGCCCTGCGCTTTGGCCTGAGGGACAGGGATGTCGTGCTTGTCAAGATAAAGAGCAACAGGGAGC
>JADFYO010000073.1 GCA_015233015.1 Nitrospirota bacterium
ACATACATCATTAAAAAAATCTAGACTATATATATGTATATACTCCCGCTGCGCGAAAAATATTTCTTACTCCCTCTCTTTTCCCCCTTCCTTACTTGCATTTTTACTTCACCGAGAATTGCTGTCTATGTCAAGTTTATACATGGCAGGCACTCGGACTGTCCTTACCAGCGCTTGATCAAACCCCCACTTGAATCTGATTTTATTGGGTGTGTCCAGATTTTTGTTCAAAATGGAGTCCAGTCCTTTAAGGCGGGACCTTATCACTTTTTGCATTCCGTATTCGAGGCAATCGGGCAAAAATTTGATAGCTTCGAACAGGTTCGATTTTCCACTGCCGTTTGGACCGATAAATATATTCAAATGGCGTAACCGCAAGGGTTTATCCTTTTCCATTATTATATTTTTATAATTTTCTACGAAAAAGTAATTAAGCATAGATACCCATCTCCTTTTATTAATTGAAAACACTCTTTCACATCCTCAAAATCAGAATACCGCATCTCTATAACCACGTTTATTCCCCGTTTGCTCATCTCTGCTATTTTTTCATCCTGATTTTTATAAAATCATCAACGCTTAGTCCTGCCCCTTCGAGTATCTTTTTGAAGGTCTTTGGTCTGATTATATCTCCGCTATGATAGGGTATTATCGTTTGCTTTCTTGTTGACGGGTGTCTCCACTTTTGATGACTTCCCGACTGGTCTATCTTTATAAATCCTATTGAGCGTAAAACCCTTATTATCTCATCAGCCGTAACGCGGAGCTGTCTTTGGCCCACTACACCGTAACCTCATAAACTTTCGCATCAAACGGTACTTGCTCCTCCGAAGGTCTCAGGTATAATTCGAGGGCCTCAATGAAATTCCCGCGGGCATCTTCAAATGTGTTTCCATATGTAACGCATCCAGGCAGTTCAGGGCAGTACGCAACATATACATCCTCGTCCGGTTCGACTATAACCCTAAGTTTCATCGGTCTTATCCCTCTGTAAAATTTACTTCTAATTTGATAGATTTATAATAAACTTACCTGTTGTTTATTTTACCATATCCTGATTGTTAACGCAAAAGCCCGCTCATCAACAAAAAACACTCTTTCACATCCTCAAAGTTTGAATACCGCGTCTCTATAACCACGTTTATTCGATTTTCATTTATCACGTTCACATATTGCCGCACTATATCGTATTGAATACTGTCACTGCGTATTGGCTGGTGCCTGTCCGTCAGGCTGTCGTTTTCTGACAGGTGCAGCTCCAGGATTCTTTGCGCATATTTCCTGAATAGAAGCTCAACCGCTGACGCGTAGTTAAATCCCGTAAGGTGCGAGGCAATCTTTAAATGTCCCAAGTCTAGCAGGAGATATATGCCGGGAAATCTATCGAGCATCTCCGTTATTTCTTCAATGTGTATCATAAAACAACAGCTCCGGTCAGGGTTTGGATAGAGATTTTCAAGGGCAAGCCCTATATTGGGATATTCACTTTTGAAATATAATACAGATTTTTCTATATCTTCGATTGTGAAGGCGCTTGTTTCACCCGAATCAATGAGTATTTCTTTTCTAAGGCCGAATGATTTTTTAAATCCCGAATGGACTGAATAGTATGGGATCTCAAGCGCCACGATATAGGCCGCAGCCTCCCTTATAAACTCACGGGTTTTCTCGCTGTTTTCGGCGAAGTTCATTATAAAGTGTCTTATAGGCGGCGGGAAATAGGCGTGCAGGAGGAAGTTTAATCCCATGCGCCTTTTTATCTCAACAAGTTTGGGCAACAGCCCATCTTCGTAGTCGGACCCGCCGCTGAGTTCTATGTTCTTTGTGATTTGGGCGCACCGCTCTACGCATTCGACCATACTTTTTGAGTGAATCGCCGATGTCGAGAGATAAAGCAAATCAGTAATCCCCTTACGCGGTGTTCTTTATGTAATTATTTACGATAAACCGCGCGAAATCCATCGAGCTTGTAAACGCCGGTGAGATGGAATTCAACACGTGGACAGAGTTTCCATCTTTTACTACCATAAAATCTGTGACGAGTTCCTTCGTCTTCCAATCGACAAGCTGCGGCCTTATCCCTGCCTTATCCGATGGTATGACATCCTCCGGTTTCAAGTCTTTTACAAGGACGCGGGCATCCTCGAAGAAATATTTAAACAGATATTTCTTAGGCTCTGTAAAGACAACTTCCCTGAATTTGGGGTTTTCCGAAAACAGCACGGCTGCCCTTCTCAGGATTTCAATGGCCTCTGAGTCCACACCCTTTAATATGCCGTAGTTCTCCCTGCCGAGTGCCGGGATTGCCGTCGGCCCAAGGTAAACGCTGCCGTCTATACCCCTTGTGAAATGAACGCCAAGGAACGGGTTTCTGATATCGGGAACGGGATATATGCTTCCTCTTATCTCAGACGCCTTCTCTGGCCGCAATTTTCTGTATATTCCCTTAAACGGTACGAGGCTGAATTCCCGGCCAACTCCAAATGCGTGGGCAACCTTATCGCTATATGCACCAGCCGCATTTATAAACGTGCCAAATTCAATTGACCCCTTATTCGTCACACAGGTGGTGTTACCCCTTATACCCTTAAATTCTGTATTTTTGACGATTTTAACGCTGCCGGTCTTTATAAGGTCGTCGCAGAGGCTATCGAGCACTGCCTTTGGGCTGACCACTGCCGTGTCAGAAGAGTAGAGGGCCGTTTCGCAGGTCTTAGCAGCCGGTTCTATTTCGTTGAGCTGTTGTTCGTCTATGAGCTCCACCTTTGCCCCGTTTGCCGTTGCCCGCTTAAAAAGTTCTTTCAGAATTGGGATTTCCTGTTCGTTCTTTGCCACAATAACCTTGCCTGATTCAAAGAGCGGAAGTCCACGCTGCCTGCAGTATTCCTTCATGAGCATATTGCCCTTGAGGCATGACTTCGCCCTCAGCGTGTTCGGCGTGTAGTAGATTCCTGCGTGAAGAACGCCGCTGTTCCTTCCTGAGGCATGTTTACCGGGGGCGTTTTCTTTTTCGATTAAGACGATATCCCCGTATCCGGCCTTAATGAGTTCACGGGCAATGGTAAGTCCTATTATTCCCGCACCGCATATGAGTATCCTGGCTACTTCCACCATACCTTTTCCCTCAAAACCTGATACATATACGCCGCCCCCCATTTTATTGTCTGGAGCTTTGCCTCGCCTCCAATTCTTTTCGGTTCGTCACCGGCTATCTCCGCGATTTTCAACCGCCTTTTTGCCGCTCTGGTCGATAGTATAGGCTCCCAGAAAAGCCTCGTCCTGAACAGCTTCTCAGGGGTTGTGAATGTTATCTCTTTATCCAGATCGAGACTGCTTACCAGTTCCTTTTTATACGCGCGGTAAATCCCCATGACGTCGGTATATTTCGCGTCGTAAAGGGTATTTACCGTGGTCGTAAACAACCAGTTGCCAAAACTCGTAACGATATTATCGTCTTCGCTCTTTGCCCCTTTGGCATACCTCGAGACGATAACCATGTCGTAGCCTTCCTTCATTTTTTCGATCAATTTTGGTATCAGTTCAGGGATACAATTCCCATCGGGACTAAACGTGATTATCACATCGCTTGTAATATAGTTGACCGCCTCATACATTGCCCTTCTGGCGCTCGGCGTCTTTTCCAGAAATAATTTGTAGCCGTGCTCTTTGATATAATCTATCGTGCCGTCTGTGGAATTGCCGTCAACAAAGACTATCTCATCGACCCAGCCGTCTTTAATCTGCGGCATTATTTGTCTTAGTCCTACAATCTCATTAAACGTTGGTATCAGTAAGGCCGTTTTCATTCACTTCCTCCATTATATTAGCCTGACATTACATAGCGTCAAGCAGTTTTCGTTTAAGCCTGGTCTTTGTCATTTGCGTGATATGGCCCCTGACATTTGTGCCAAACTTCTCTTCTATCATATTCAGGTATCCGGTACCTTCGAAATATCTGTGGAATGCGTCGTCTCTAAAGGCAAGCACCTCTTTGGCAGTGCAGTGCTTTGTGGGCAGCGGTTGTGCGGCGTAGGAGTGTTGGGAATAATCGCACCACTTATCAGGCAGCTGCCATCCCTCCCCGATAGCTATCTCATACAGCTTTGAGCCGGGATAGGCCATCGCACAGTAGAAATTGCTGAACTCACAGTTCAAATCAACCGCCAATTGAAGGGTCTCTTCCATTGTCCCTATAGTGTCATCCGGCAGACCGAATATATAATTCCCTATCACCCTAATGTCGGCGTCTTGTATTGCGCGTATGACATCTTTTATTTTCTCTGTCTTTATCCTCTTTTTTACACCGTCTCGCACCGTACCCGAAGCGGATTCTATGCCGAGGGCAAGCCAATTAATCCCCGCCTGTTTCATCTTCACGAGGTCTTTCTCTTTTATCGAATCTATTCTGGCGTATGCCCAAAAGTTGAGGCCAAGCCCCTCATTTATAAGCGGCTCAAGTATCTTCATATAATGGTCTTCGTTGTATATGAACAGTTCGTCAATAATCTTTATGTTTTTAACACCATACTTTTTTCGGAGCAGCATTATCTCTGCAAGCACCGCCGCGGGGTCTCTGTATCTGAGCGCGGGTTTGCCAAACGGGGCGTTTATGCAGCAAAACACACACGAATACGGGCAGCCCAGGCTTGTATATATCGCGGCATAGGGCGACCTGTCTTCAATGTTGTCAAAACAGTGCCAATTATGTGCCCTGTATTTATCCATCGGCAGAAGGTCCCACGCACCTGCCGGAAATTGCTCGTCAATATTTTTGAGCAGCTGCGGGCGGGGTGTGCTTCTCATCGCGCCGTCTTCGTAGTACCAGAGGCCGGGTACGTCTGAGTAGCGTTGAGTGCCGGAGGTTAACGCCTCTATCAGGAGTTTCAGAGTGACAGGGCCTTCACCATCGATGACAAAGTCCACGGCCTCCTCTTTCAACGTCCTTTCGGGAAGGGCTGAGGGGTGAAGCCCGCCGATAGCTATTTTAACCGGCGTGAGTGTCCTGATGGCTCTGCATATCGCCCCGGCAATGCCCATCGTCTGCGTTGAGGCGGAGGGCTGTGAGCCATATACGATTACCGCGGCCAGCAGTGGTGAGATAGCATTTACCATAGCTGCCGTCTCTTCAGGAGTGATGCCGAGGGCATTTGCGTCTATAATTTCCACATTATAGCTATTGTTACGAAGGAATGAGGCCATTGACGCGATAAGAAACGGTGGTTCGATAGCCGAATGCAGGGTAGAGAGTTCCTGATAAATTTGCCTTCTATCTCCGGGATTTATCAGGACTATGTCTATTTTGCGCGGCATCGCTATTTCTCAGTAGCCGTCTTAATTGTTTTAATCAGAGCTGCCTGAGACAGCCCGTTTATTTCGTGCAGGTAATCTCTGCCGCCAAGCTCAAATTCGTAGTTATCCTTAAAACCCATCCTGATTAATCTACACTCAGGGACGGCCTTTTCAAGCAGATTTGATATTACGCAGTCAAGGCCGGCCTTGCCTATAAAACCCTCCTCAATGGTAATGATTGTTTCATAATTACTAAGGGCACTAATCAGTGCATGCTCATCAAAACGTCTCAGAAAAAACATGTCAATCAGGCCGGTTCCGGTTGATGTCGATTTTATCGCGGCAAGGGCAGTGTGCGTAATATATCCCGTTGATACGACGCACACTGTATCAGCTTTGATCAGTTCATAAAACCCCTTTTTTATGTCCGGCTCCACAGAATTATCATATATCTGAGGCTGCGGTTTTCCATCGAATCTCAGATATTTCGGGTGCTTGTTCTCTATGGAATAATCGACGTATTTATCGCACAATACCCAGTCGCTCGGAGAGAAAATATCTATATTGGGCAGCGTCCTCATAACAGATATGTCCTCCAGACAGTGGTGCGTTGGGCCTGATACGTCGTAACTCAGACCTGCCCCAACGCCAATCATATTTACATTGAGCTGGTAAAACTCTGACATCACAGACAGATTATTGCGAATCTGCTCATATGCCCTCATCGAAATAAACGGCGCTATGGCGTAAGCATATACGGTGAAACCCTCAAGGGCAAGGCCAACGGCCACGTTTATCAGATTCTGCTCTGCGATGCCGACGTTTATGAATCTATTTTTGTACGTCAGACGAAGTCTATCGAGAGCGGGCGAGCCGAAATCGGCGGTCAGGAAAAATATTGAGCAGTCCTCGCGCATTCTATCGCATAGCCCGTCAATTAAGGCGTCTCTCATAGTGCGAACTGTTCCTGTCATCGTAATCCCCTGATAGCGGCCTCGATGTCGTCAGGGAGAATGTTTCTGGTGTGGCTTAACGGGTCTGACTCAAGCGATGGGACGCCCTTCCCTTTTATGGTGTCGGCAACCAGAAACTTAGGCCTTCCGGTTGACTGCCCTTTGAAGATTGACAGGGCGTTGTAGAGTTTGCCGATGTCGTGACCATCAACTCTTTTTACTGTCCAGCCAAATAGCCTTATTTTCTTCTCTATCGGTTCCAGATCAATCACGTTTTTACAGAAATCGAGCATACAGGCCTTGTTGTTATCGAGGATTACGATGAGATTATCAAGCCCGTGATGCCCTGCGAACATAATGGCCTCCCACACTGACCCTTCTGACATCTCCCCATCGCCAAGCAGTACAAAGACCCTTTCTGCCCTGTTCCTTGCGCGCAGGGCAAGTGCAACTCCAGAGGCAACCCCAAGGCCGTGTCCTAATGAGCCGTTAATCGTCTCATATCCCGGAATATGCGGGTCAGGGATAGCCCCTGCTATAGCGCCTTTCTGACAAACTATGCCCAATTCACGTTTATCAAAAAAGCCGACATCACTCAGAATTGGATACAAAGAGATTGAGCCATGCCCCTTGCTCACAATAAATCTGTCTCTGCCCGCCCACATTGGATTAGCCGGGTCATAGGACAATATCCCGCCGTAATAGAGGACTACGAAAATCTCAACGGGCGAAAGCGACGAGGCAATCCTCGTCCCTTGTGCAAGGCCGTGGATTTTCAATGTCTCAGCGCGTACACTAAGGGCCTTCTCATTAAGCAGCAGCTTATCTTGCCGGTTTAACTTCATAACATTCGCATTCTGGAATATTTCATCGTATCAGGTATAATAGCAAAACTGTATCGATTAATCAAATTACGAGGGATTTCGTGGCAATACAACATTCCAATGCAGACCATTTCAAATCAGAAGAGTTGCCATGATGGTCATCAGAAGGGTCATATCCGACTTAATGCTCCCTTAGTGAGCGCGCCACAAGGCCCAGACCGCCGACAAGCATTGTTAGCATCAGAATCGTGTTAAACAGGCTTGTCGGACGAAAATATATGTCGAGGCGGCTGATTATGCCGACTAATATTATTAAGCCCCCGCCCAGCGTCAGAAGCCAGCCAACAATAGAGCCGCCGTTGAAAAACAATATCCCTATCCCAAAGAGAAGCGGGATTAACGTCATCCCAAATGCCGAATATCCCCATATATACCAACCGCCTGAACTCACCATCACATTGTTCAACAGCAAATACCCGCCGGCTACCACCATAATAAGACCAAGTAAGAAACTGCCTATCCCACCCGAAGTCCCGCCTGCTCCCTTAACTTTGGCCATTGTTGCCCTCCTCTTATTTATCTCTATGTCCAGTTTTCGCCTGTCCATTGTTTGTTGTGTTTGTGATGTGCGTATGCAGAGAGCATGAGCTGCTCCATCGAAGTCCACCGCCCTCTCGTTGCATCGTCCACAGTGGCGGTGAACTCGTTCAACATATGGATTATGTCAAACGGGCCGGTGATATTCATCAATTCCTGCAACTGGTCCTGCCGCGGCAGCCATACGGCCTTCGATCTTTTGAATGACTGGTTCATCACATCTCCCAGCACCTTGTCATCGACAAGCGATATGCCTCCTCCCCCGCCTCTGGTTGCAAAGACGGCACTCCTGTCGCTATAATAATCACCATACGTTATCTCCCATGCCTTCTGGAGAAACCCCGCCTTTTCGCACATCCCGATATACACGTCTGAGAAGTCCATCTTACAAGCCGCCTCCACTATCGTTCAGAAATCTCTGTGCCGCCTGTCGTAAGAGGCAGGGCCACGTAAATAATATAGAATAAAACCTGTCTAAATTGACAGCCTCTCTGTCAGCAATAATCGCAAGTGCACAAAAAGTGCTTGTCAAAATTTTCTGATAAATGCTAAAATGCGGTATCTTTGAAAAGCGATAAGGAGAAATCTAACATGGCGAAATTCGACGATCTGATTAACACGGTAGGGAAGTTTGTAGATGTGCAGAAAGGCACATGGGACCATTTGGAATGGGAGCGTCTTGTGTCGAAAGTACAGCGTATGGGTTATGAGATGACCGGCGACATAATATATAACCTTGGAACGACATTGGAGTCGCTCAAGAAATTATATTTATCCAAGACGAGCAAAGATGATATGCTCAGAGTTGTTACCGATGTTCCTAAGAGTATTGCCAGCTTTGTAGAGGAAACCAAGGGAATGTGGGAACATGCCGATTGGTTGAGACTGCTGAAGGAAATCGAAAAAGTCGGCATTGCTATCTCTGAAGAGACACAGAAATATATCGGAGATATGCTTGAGGCGTCTAAGCGTCTTTATAGTGCTCCACACAAAGAACCGGAAGCCCCTGCAACTGAGATAAAACCAAAGGCCGAGGAACCCGCAGCAGTTGAAGTAAAAATGCCGGTTGCTGCCGAGGTAATAAAACCTGTTGAACCTGTCAGGGCAGAAGCAAAAAAACCCGACGCAAAAAAGCCCTATGAGACCGAAATGAAGAAATACATCGCAGCCGAGACCAAAAAACACGTCACAATTGAGGTAAAAAAACCCGCAACGGTTGCAGCCGATAAAGCCGTAAAAAGGACGGCAGCGCCGATTGAAGTTGAAAGAAAGACAACGGCCTCAAAGACAGCCGCATCTGAAGAGCCTAAAGCAAAAAGGCCGTACAAGAAAAAAAGCTGAACGCTGACTAATCCAGAAATGGGATGTCGATGAAAAGGAAAAAGCCATTGACCATCATAAATATCCCAATAATGGCCGAACATGCGGAGACGTAAAACACCGGGCGAGAATGCGAGAGAATAGAGACTGAGGCCAGGACGATAGAAATTTGAAGCAACACCTCTGCGTACTCAAAGTAAGGGTCTTTCCTTGCGTTTTTGTCGCGTTCGAGTGTGATTTCTCTTGCTTTATGCTCAATGTCCTGTTTTTCTTTGTTGAAACGGGTCTCCTCATCTGAGAATTTTCTTATCATAGATTCGTATTGTTCTATGATTGCCGGTTTCATTGTATCTTTTATCTCAAAAAGATGTGCCTCGATGACCTGCTTTTGAATCTTATATGTATGTTCTCTTATGGCCTTCGACTGGTAATAAGCCCATTGGTTGGACGCCTCTTGTGAGGATACAAGCAGTCCCTTCATCGCGTGGCTTCCCCCTAATGATGCGATAGCAAGAAACACGGCGTATAGGGCGGTAACAAGAGCGACCCTTTTAGTGAAACGGTCATTTCTCTTTTCTTTGAGTTCTTCGGGATTTGGGATTTCAATCTCAGACATAGTAATGCGGCTCAGACATAGTATTTTCTATGAGACGGCAACTTACGCGTGGGCGTGTACCTCGGGCTGGTCAAGCACGCCGCTAAGGGCGGCAAAGTATTCCTTCGCCTCATCAAGGGCCTGCCTGACAGCCCTTTTACCATAAAAACCGACGGCAACATGAAAGAAATCCAGTTTTGCCACATGTTTGGCAATATATTTCCACGAGTAAAAACGCCCCATCGCCTTAAATGTCTCCATATGCAGCGTCTGCGGATTCATAAGCGTAGGTTTATAGATAACGTGATGGGCGTCGTACTTGCTCCAGTCTGTGTGAAGAAGCCTGCCCGATTCCTGCATTTCAAAGAAAAACGGAGTTCCCGGCAATGGGGTAAGAATCATAAACTGAATAGTGTCTATGCCAAGGTCTATTGCGAAGTCCGCTGTCTTTCTAATCGTGTCCACATTGTCGGTGTCTGCACCCAGTACGAACATTCCGTGAATATCGATGCCGTGGCCCTTAACAGCCTTAATACATCGCACGATTTCATCGAGGCTTTGTCCTTTGTTATAACTCTCAAGCGTAACAGGATTAATGGATTCAAAACCGATATATACCATATGGCAGCCCGAATCGGCAAACAGACGAAGCAGCTCCTCGTCCTTTGCAACATCGGTACGCACCTGAGCTGACCATGAGGGTTTTATTTTTTCAGCTATAATGGCGTTAAGCAGTTCCTTTGTGCGCTTCTTATTTGCCGAAAAGTTGTCATCGACAAAAAATATGTTTTCCTTGGAATTAGCACAAGCGTCTTTAATCTCCTTAAGTGCATGCCCGACAGAGCAAAAACGGTATTGCCTCCCAAAAACCCTGATAACGGAGCAGAATTTACAGTTAAAGGGACATCCCCTCGATGTCGAGATGGGATATATCTTCATGCGGTCCCATTCCTGTACCAGTTTAACGTCCGGAATGGGCAGATTATCAAGCTCCATAACACGGTCACTGTCAGGATTGTGGAGAAAGTTACCAGCAGCGTCTTTATATGAAAGCCCTTTTATGGTGCTTATTGAAGGCCTGCCAAGATCAAGGTAATCGAACAGCGCGGTAATGGAATGGTCTGCCTCGCCGCGAAGTACATAATCCACATATGCGAGGGCCTCTTCAGGAAGAAACGTGGTATGCGCCCCACCTATAACTACCGGTATCCCTTTGGCCTTAACCCGTTCTGCTATCTTGTATGCCCTGGGGGCTGTGGAGGTTATCGTCGATATACAAACAATGTCGGAGCTTTCGATATATTCCCAGTCTGGACGGCCCACATCTTCAATAAACGCCTTCACTTCGTAACCTCTGTCCCTTAGTATAGTCGAAAGAAGTATCGTACCTACTCTGGGTATCGGAAACTTACTGAATATGTGGTTTCCCGGCGACTTAGCCTCTATGAACGAAACGCGTTTTATCTTCACTTCAACACTCTTTTATTTATCATACAAGATTAATGACAACTAATGCAAGCTATATTTTTATTAAGAAAATGTTTTTTTTGCCCTTTCAATAAATTGTCTCATCAGTGTGTGGTCTTTTTTCCCTTTCGATGCTTCAACACCTGAACTTACGTCAACCGCGTAAGGGGAGACTTTGATGACCGCGGCCTCGATGTTTTCGGGGTTTAACCCACCGGAAAGTATTATTTTGCCGAACTGCTGTGCCACTAATGCAATTTCCCAGTTGAACAGTTTCCCAGTGCCGCCGAATGCCTCTTCCGCATACGCATCGAGGAGAAATGCCGATACATCATACTTTGAGAGCGGCTCAAGATCTGTGAAATCCCTCATCCGAAACGCCTTTATAACCTTTGGCCAAAGCACTGCTATCTCCGGCGGTTCGCTGCCATGCAGCTGGACAATATCAAAACCGGCGGCTTCCCTGATTCTGTTTATTCCCGGTACTGTCTCGTCAACAAACACCCCAACGGTGGTTACAAAAGGGGGAAGGCATTTAATTATCTCCGCCGCCGCTCTGGGAGTAATATACCGCGGGCTTTTATCGTAGAACACAAAGCCGATGGCGTCGGCACCAAAATCTACCGCCGCAACGGCGTCTTTTATATTTGTTATACCACAGATTTTCACCTTTGTCATGGACGCCTCACAAAGCTGCCGCTCTTGCCGCCGGTCTTTTTTATCAACATGATGCCTGACAACTCCATTCCCTTATCGACGGCCTTACACATGTCGTAGATAGTCAATAATGCGGTAGAAACCGCGGTAAGAGCCTCCATCTCCACACCTGTCTGGCCTACGGTCTTTACGGAGGCCTCGGCCCCTATCGAATTTCTCGCGTCGTCAATCAGAAATTCAATTGATACCGACGTAATCATTATGGGGTGGCACATGGGGATAAGGGCAGCGGTCTGCTTTGCCCCCATAATGCCGGCAATACGCGCCGTTGCCAGTACGTCTCCTTTTGGAAGACCGCCTGCTTTTACGAGCGATAAGGTTGCCGGGGCCATCGTTATCGAACCCACGGCAACTGCCTCCCTAATGGTTAAGACCTTTTCTGTGACATCTACCATCCTTGCATTTCCCGATTCGTCCATATGTGTAAGGGTCTTTTCCATCATTTCGATAACTCCGAGAGCCTTTTCGATAGCTCAGCCTTTAATTCCTTCAGCCGCCCCTCTCTCACAGCGGCAACAGAGGCGCTATTTCCCGCCATTTTCAACAGGGCGGTCCTATCCGATTTATTTTTTATCGCCGCTATGGCCTTACTCCTGAATTTCTTTAAAAATGACAGGTAGGATGAGAAATCCCTGCCGAAATCCTCTTGTAACTGTGCCGCTATTGTCCTTGACAGGGCCGGGCTGATGCCGGAGGTCGATACGGCAATGGCAAGCTGCCCGCGTGTCACCGTAGATGGGACAATATAATCGCACTTATCAGGTTCATCGGCGGCATTGAGAAGGCTGCCGTCTAAGGCTATTACATCACTTAATCCAGGAGCGTCCGCCGCTGAGACTGTAAGGAAGGCACCTTTGAGGTCGCCGTCCTCGTACTGCCTCGCAATGTGCATAATAGCGCCGCGCTTTTTAAGCTCAATAAGCTCCGGCGTAAGCGCGGGACTAATCACGGTAACGGCCGCACCAGCCTTCAGAAGGGATAACACCTTACGTTGAGCCACCTTTCCACCGCCTATTACGACGCACTTCTTTCCTGTAAGGTTCAGAAAAACCGGATAATATCTCAATCCCTGAGCTTAGACAACTCCTTGTCAATCTTTTTCATCAGGTCTGTGTCTTTAGTGATTTCTTTGGCCTTCCCGAAATATTCCTGCGCCTTTGCGGTGTCCTCCAGGCCTTTATATGAAAGCCCGATGTAATAGTAAACCTTCCCCATGTCAGGGTATTCGGGATATTTGTCTAATATGACCTTAAATCTTCTCAGGGCAGCCGCGAAGGCGTCTTTTTTATAATAAAAATTGCCCACGTAAAACTCATGTTCGGCAAGTACATGGCGGCTCTTTTCGACCCTCAACGGGACGATGTCCCTGTACGGGTTCCTTGGATATTGCTCGTTCAGAGATTGGAATTCTTTTATCGCGGTATTGGCTGCCTTGTAACCCCTGTCTGGTCCCTCGATGGTATTAAATGTCAACGTGGCAACCTGATACTTGGCATAAGGGGCATATTTGTTGTCAGGAAAATTTTTAAGAAATTTCCGGTATTCCTCGAGCGCGACCTCTGGCTCATCCGTTTTCATATAGGATTCGGCAATTTTAATCTGGGCAAGCGGGGCATAGTCAGTGGCCGCATCCCTGTTGGTGATTTCTACGAGCAGGGCGCGCCCAGGTTCGTATTCCTTTTCGTCTATGAGCTGCAACGCCTTAGAGTATGCCTCTTTTGGGCCGTCATACGGTGGTTTTACTACCTTACTATCGCATGACGAACATAACGCCAGACACACCGCCACAATTAATAACATCCCTCTTTTATACATCACCGTTATATTAAATATTTTAACGGGCACATAAGTCAATATTTTTTTATACATTTCTTATGGTAACATAATCGGAGGGGTATTTTTTACTCCATATTCTTAAAGATATATTTATTATTTAAGGAAGGACGGGTTTTAATTGATAATAGAGGCATCTGCCGGGCAGGTTCACAAGGAACTGACCATACTGTACGTCGAGGACGACACTGCGGCACAGAAGGCCATGTCGCGGTTTCTTACTAAGAACTCAAGGGAAGTCTTTTTCGCATCAGACGGCATGGAAGGGTTACAACTTTACAACAGACACAAACCGGAGATAGTGATTACAGATATACGAATGCCGGTGATGGACGGTCTGGCGATGTCAAAGGCGATAAAGGAAGAAAACCCCGACGCCTTTATAATCGTAACAACTTCACACAACGACATTGAATTCTTAATGTCGGCCATAGACATTGGTGTTGACAAGTATATAGTGAAACCAGTCAGACTTGAAACCCTGAGAAAAATGTTGGCTGTATGTGCCGAGGCCATATACCGGCAGAGGCAGATAATCAAACTAAACGAGGCATTAATGGCCTCGCTCAACGAAAAAGAGGTGCTGCTTCGTGAAATCCACCACAGGGTGAAAAACAACATGCAGGTAATCTCAAGCCTTCTCAGGCTTCAGGCCCGATATGTGAAAGACGATCAACTCTCTGCAATGTTCAAAGACAGCGAGCATCGCATTCGTTCGATGGCCCTGATACACGAGAAACTTTACAACTCGAAAGACCTGGGGCGCATAGATTTTGGAGATTACGTAAAAAATCTATGTTCCGGCCTTTTCAGTTCATACGGGGTCAATAAGAAAGACATCAGGTTTAATGTGGACACAGCTGAAATATCTATGGGCATAGACACTGCCATTCCATGCGGGTTGGTTATAAACGAACTGGTCTCGAATTCGCTTAAATATGCCTTTAAAAAGGGCCAAAAGGGGGAAATCAGCATCAAATTACGTGAAATGGAGGGAAATGAATACGAGCTGACAGTAGGCGACACAGGGATTGGACTGGATGAGGCAATTGATTTCAGGACAACGGAATCTCTGGGCCTGCAGCTTGTGGCAAGCATAGCTGAGTCGCAGCTACACGGCAAAATCACCCTGGACAGGACAAAAGGAACCGTGTTCAGGATAAAATTCGCTGAACTGAAATACGCTACCCGCATATAGACGCGGCCAGTTCACAGGCGTCATCACATTTCAGGAGATATTATACTGTTTAATCTTTGTCAGCAGGGTTTTATAGTCAACATCGAGGATTCTTGCGGCAATGGATTTATTACCCTTCGAGAGTTTAAGAGCCTTGGTAATAGCCCTGGCCTCGACATCGGCAACCGCCTGTTCTCTCAATTCTCTAAGCGTTTTCATAAGTTTTCCATGACAGTTTGATAAGAAACCTCTCTCATATTGTCATAGTTATAATATAATAAATGAGAAAGTAAAGTAAATGGGGACAACATCGGTAATATTAGAAAAAACACATATAAGTCATTGATTATACGCGATATTCATACTAAGTTACAACCATAGTAAGCAATAATTATCATATAATAAAATCATCCTGCTAAAGAATCATCCTGAGCTTGTCGAAGGATTTCCGAATCGATGGAGAAATACCAATCAAGAAACGACCTCAAAGACTGGAAAGGTACCAGGAATGTTCTTGATGTCGGAGATTGTCCCTGCCGGTAATATTTTAAAAGTACCGTGTATCTTTTTCAAACGAGACTCAGTTGATTGAGACAGTAGAATCTGACCTGACAAAGATCGTGCCTCAATCCTGCTGGCGAAATTAACATGCGAGCCCACCGCAGTAAACTGATCTCTGACTTCAGTGCCCATGTTGCCGACAAGGACTTCACCCGTGTGAATGCCGCATCCTATGCCAATATCTATTTCATCCGGCACATAAAGTGTCCATTCCTCGAGCCATTTATCGATAAGTACTTTAACTTCCCGCCGCATCTTTATTGCAGCATTCACGGCAGCAACAGCATCAGCCGCTCCATTGTCATTCTTATGATTCAAGACCCCAAATAGAGCCATAATCCCATCGCCTATGAACTTGTCCAAAACTCCGGTGTGTTCAAAAATGACGCGCGCCCCAATTTCGCAATACTCCCTGAGGAATCCAGATATGAGAGTAGGATGGGCCTTCAGTGAATCGCATAGACGCGAGAATCCTCTTATATCCCAAAAAACGATAGTAATTGTCTTATTATCAACCTTGAGCAAAGACGGCTCGCGCATAATGACGTTATACACCTTGGGGTCAAAGTATCTTCGGAGGAAGTTTATTTTTAGGGACCATTCTCTATATCTCAATGCGGCACGGGTCTTGATATTTATCTCCCGTGCGGCCGCCGTTCCCCTGATGTTTTTTTCTACGACATCAAACGCGCCATAATCAAAAGCGGCATATCTGTCCAAACTCTTTTGCTTCGCGGTAAAGAGAATTGCCATTACCAATGGGTCTAATCGTCGCGCCTTTTGCAAAATGTTCATTCCACTGGCTTCAGACTCCATTACAAGGTCGGTAAGAACGACATCAACCGGTTCCACTTTCGCAAGTTGATCTGTAAGTATTTTCTCACCATCTGCCTCGCTGCTTGCGGTAAGAATGTCCCAATCGGGATTTTCATCTCCCAACGCCACTTTGAGCAACTCCAGGTTCTCCTGTTCGTCGTCTATTATTAAAATGATAGCCATCTTGCACTTCCTTTAATTGTTATTTTATTCTTGAGAACGGTCATCAGGAGCCAGAGGCAAAAAAACCTCGAAATGGGCGCCTCTTCCTGGCTTGCCAACTTCAATGATTCCTCCGCCATGCCCATCGATAATCCGGCGAACGAGCGCTAGTCCCAGACCAGCACCATGATTTCGCTTTGTAAAAAAAGCATCGAAAATCCTATTCTTCTCATGAAGCTGAATACCGCAGCCGTTGTCTTTCACGTGTATTAAAACGTATTTTTCAGATGAGTCGAGGAAATCCGGCAAAGAATCTGGCGCCGTACTGACAACCTCAATCGATATATTCTTCTCGTCTTTATCAAACCAATGCGCTGAATTAATTACCAGTTCATCAAAACACTCGGCCAACCTATTGGAATCCCCTCGTACTCTGATTTCTGGAGAACATTGAACAGAACAATTCACCCCATGATTGCACACTAACCTACAGGCATCGTCAAGTATTGGCTTGAGAATCAATTGGACAGGTTTTATTTCCTGTGCTTTGGTAAGAGATTTGAACTGCTCAACGAAAGCCTTTGCCTTTTTGAGGTAAGCTGGAAAAAGTGGACACCAAAATAGAGTAAAATAAGAAACTCAATGGAGGTGTCAGATGGAAAGGATCCCGAATGGGAAGTACACGAAGGAGTTCAGAGAGGAAGCGGCAAAATTA